>JANOMD010000452.1:0-2360 GCA_031420135.1 Rhodoferax sp.
TCGATGGCGATGTGGCTCGTGCCGCGGGCGCTTCATTGCCTGCAATCCATCGCGCTTGGAACCGCGCCACACCATCCAGCAGTTGCCATACAAGCGCAAGCGCCTCGCCAGATTGTTCAAACTGCGCCGCCAGATGAAGGCTGTGGTTGCGCGCGTCCATCAAGGCCAAAGAAAGCTGCTCTTTGCCCGCGCTCCGAAAGTCGCTGGTGACGGTGTTTTGCGCACTGATCTGGGTCATTGGAATGAATCGATTGGCGTTGCTGGATTTGAAGTGGCTCTGGCCCTAAGGCACACGGCAGTTTGACAGAGGAAATGGGATGAAATTCATAAGGGAAACCCCCTGCCGGCGCAGTCTAATCTGTTTCTACAATTTGCAACAGCAGCCGGTGCCGTGGCATCCCGCCCGTCGTTGGTTCATTTTCTGAATGGAGAACTCTTTATGGATCGTCGTCTAGTCATCAAAAATGCGGGTTTGGCAGGCGTGCTTGCCGCTGGCGCCGCGCCGGCCATTGTGCATGCGCAAGCCAGTGTGCGCTGGCGTTTGACGTCAAGTTTCCCGAAGGCTCTGGACACGCTGTTTGGCGCGGCCGATGTGTTCGCCAAAAAAGTGAGTGACATGACGGGCGGCAAGTTCGTCATCTCGACCCATGCTGCCGGCGAAATCGTACCCGCATTTGGCACGGTCGATGCCATCCAGAACGGCACGGTTGAGTGCGCCAACACCGCACCCTATTACTATTTCGGCAAAGACCCAACCTTTGCACTGGGTTGCGCCATTCCCTTCGGCCTGAACAGCCGCCAGATGACGGCCTGGATGTACGAGGGCAATGGCTTGAAGTTGATGCGCGAGTTTTACAAGCCTTACAACATCATCAGTTTCCCCATGGGCAACACGGGCGCGCAGATGGGCGGCTGGTGGCGCAAAGAGGTTAAATCGCTCGCCGACGTCAAGGGTGTGAAATTCCGCACCGGTGGTTTCAGCGGCGTGGTGTTCGAACGGCTCGGTGGCGTGGCAGCCAACATTCCAGGCGGCGAGATTTACACAGCGCTTGAAAAAGGCACGATCGACGCGGCCGAGTGGGTTGGCCCTTACGATGACCAGAAGCTCGGCTTTCAGAAAATTGCCCCGTACTACGCCTACCCTGGCTATTGGGAAGGCGGCCCGCAGCTTGACTTGCACGTCAACATCAAGGCCTATGACGCACTGTCTGGCGAATACAAGGCCATCGTCGAGGCAGCAGCAGCCTATGCCCACATTGACATGCAGGCCAAATACGATGCGCGCAACTCCGCATCACTGAAGCAATTGGTGGCAGGCGGCACCAAGCTGTTCAAGTTTCCGAAAGACTTCATGGACAAGGCATTTAGCGAATCGATGGCGCTGTACAGCGAGCTGTCGGCCAAAAACCCGGCCTGGAAAAAAGTTTACGAAGATTACTCAGCCTTCCGCCGCGATGCCAACCTTTGGTTCCGCTTCACGGAAGCGGCTTTTGACGACTACATGCAAAGCGCCAAGCTGTAATTCAAACGACAGCGATCAACAAAAAAGCCCGCAACTTGCGGGCTTTTTTTTGTGTGGGAACTTTCTTATTCCATTTCCAAATCGCTGCTGTAATAGGCGCACCGACCAATACAGTGCTTTAGCATGGCTAGGAGCTGGAACGACCTACAGCAATAATTTAGAAATGGAATTAGTTTGAAAGTTCGAGGCGGCGCTCGATACGGTCGATTCGTTCCGCCAATGCGTCTACTGTCAGTGTTTGACGGGCCTGGTCGCCTGACATATGAGCCAAGTCGCCCCGGATTGACGCAACGCCTATTTCCAACTGTGACATTCGACCCTTGATCTCCTTCAGCTCACGCTCAATACGATCCTGCCCGCCTTGAAATCGTTTCAGGTGCTCCAAAACGAGATTGGTTGAATCATCCATCGCGCAAGTTTACACGTTTGAGCTTACTTCTTGGCTTTGTCTTGCTCCAGCGCGCGCTTGACGGCTTCCATCGGATCCTCTTCAGCAGCTGACGTTGCGGGTTTCAAAGGATCAACCGCTTCTGTAGGGGCCTGCTTCGTGCGCCCGCCCCCCATTTCCTGAATCTGCTGGCTGGCTTTGTCCAGGTCCAGCACTTTTTCCTTGTCCAAAAACACCGTCACCGTCTGCGGGAAGAAGATCACAATGCCCACCAGAATCAACTGCATGATGATGAACGGAATCGAGCCTAGGTAAATGTCACGCGATTCCACCTTGCGCGGGATCGAGCCATTCTTGAACAGCGTATCTGAGATGCCACGCAGGTAAAACAGCGCAAAACCAAACGGTGGATGCATGAAGCTGGTTTGCATGTTCACGCAGATCATCACG
>JANOMD010000453.1:0-1739 GCA_031420135.1 Rhodoferax sp.
CTCTCGGGCGGGCAGCGCCAGCGTGTGGCGATGGGCCGGGCCATCGTACGCCAGCCGCAGGTGTTTCTGTTCGACGAACCCCTGTCCAACCTGGACGCCAAGCTGCGCGCACAAACCCGGCTTGAAATTCAAAAGCTGCACCGCGAACTGGGCATTACCTCGCTCTTCGTCACGCACGACCAGGTTGAGGCCATGACGCTGGCCCAGCGCATGATCGTCATGAACGCCGGCCGCATGGAGCAGTTCGGGACCCCGGAAGAGGTTTACCAGCGCCCGGCCTCTACCTTTGTGGCCAGCTTTATTGGCTCACCGCCCATGAACCTGCTTAAATGCGCGCCCAATGCACAGTTCGGTGGACCGGCTGGCGCCACTCTGGGCATTCGGCCCGAGCACCTTGACGTGACACCCAGCGGTTGGCCCTTGCGCGTGGAGGCCATTGAAACTCTGGGTGCCGAGCGTCTGGTGTACAGCAGCATGAACGGCGAGCAGATGATCGTGCGCATCGACGAGCAACACACGCCGCCGGCCATCAGCAGCACCTTTCACGTAACGCCGCGCGCTCACCGCCTGCACTGGTTTGACACCAGCACCGGGAAACGGATCGACCCAAAATGACCAGTTTCAATCCAGACGTTGCACTGGGTGCCGCAGCCCCCTTGGGCGGGCGGCGCCGCGCGCTCAATGACCGGCGCGCAGGCGATGCGAGCTGGCCCTACCCGCGCTGGGTAGCACACCGGGGCGCGGGCAGAATCGCGCCTGAAAACACGCTGGCCGCCTTGCGGATCGGCGCCAGCCACGGCTACCGCATGTTTGAATGCGACGTCAAATTAAGCAGTGACGGCGTGCCATTCCTGATGCATGACGCCACCTTGAGCCGCACCACCAACGCGGCCAACAAGTTGGGCCGTGCCAACGATGAGGTGGCGGGTGACCATACCTGGAGCACGCTGTCGCAGCTTGACGCGGGCAGTTGGCATTCGCGCTCCTATGCGGGCGAGCCGTTGCCATCACTGGACAACATTGCCCAGTTCATTCTGACCAACGGTTTTTGCCTCAACATTGAAATCAAGCCGACGCCAGGCGTTGAGCTGCACACTGGCAAGATCGTCGCGCATGAGGCCGCCCGGCTGTGGAAAGACGCGGCTGTGCTGCCCCTGTTGACGTCCTTTGAAGTTGATGCCCTGCACGGCGCTTATGCCGCTGCGCCGCATTTGCCGCGTGGCCTGCTGCTTGACGCGATGAAACCGGATTGGTTGGAGATCGCCCTACAGCTCGATTGCGTGGCCATCGTCTGCAACCAGGCGCTGTGGGACCGGTTCAGCGTCGCCCAGGCCAAAAGCGCCGGGTTTCGTTGCCTGAGCTACACCGTCAACGACGACTGGGCCGCCCAGCGCCTGATTGACCTGGGCACCGACGGCATCATCACCGACCGGATTGACCTGTTTTCACCTGCGGCGTTTGGCGACGGCGTTTGAGATCGCTTTTCGCCTCATCTGCGCACACGATTTGAATGCTACATATTAAATAGCAAACTATTTAATAGATACGAGAGCTAAAAGCCGATTTAATGCATAAATCGCGTTTTCAGACAGCTTTTCGATCTTCCCCGGACAATCTCATATCATGGGCGATATTAAACTCTGCACCGTGGTGCCCAGGCCCGGTGTGGCGGGCGATTCGGCACTCCACCCACGGCTCACTGAAACGGCCGCTGCCAAGCGCCATCTCTAGCCTAGTTT
>JANOMD010000454.1:0-2068 GCA_031420135.1 Rhodoferax sp.
CCAGATAGAAGCGTGCCGTGAATCGCCATCGCCTGGGCGGCATATTCCACTCCGCAAATCGCGTGCAGCAGGCCGTTTTCACGCAGCGGGTTGGTGACGAGGCGATGGGACACCGCCATGCAGGTGATGCTTTGCGGGTCGAAGTGCGTCACACTGGTCAGCAGGCACATGTCGCCCTGGTGCGGTATCAGCCGGGCGATCTGGACTGCATCCAGCGTGAACTGTGTACTGTTGGCGGGCAAAACTAGCCTCCCATCCTGACCAGCAGTTGCTGGTTGTCGAACAAGTCCAGCGCAAGCGCAACATTCTTCTGCCCGCAAGCGATAGCCTGCAACAGCGGCAGACAGCGCGCGGCGGGTACGTTGGTTCGCAACGCTTCAAGCTCAGGGTCGCGCATCGCGCTGGGCCGACCCTTGCCCAGGCTGATCTGAAGGCTTGCCACCGTGGCGCTCGTTGGCTGCGCGCTGATCACCAGCGCCACGCCCATGCTGTGGCCGATGGGACGCACGGCACGCAGCGGTTCTGGGTAGGGTGTGTCGTAGGCGATTAAAAGAACCGGCGCTTTGGCACTGATCGCTTGCGTTGCTGCTTCGAGCAAACCGGTGGAAAAACTGCCGTCGAAGGCGCACAGGCTGGTGCTGGCGGGTCGGGCTTTCAAAGCGATGCCCCAGTAGCCCGAGGGCGCGTTGTGTACCGAATTGGTAAATCGGGTCGGGGAAATCAGCCGGTCGGAAGACGCCAATGCTTCGCAGATGGTGTGGCAGTTGTCACCGTCGCCACCCGACGAGCTGAACACCGATAACAGCTGGCTGGCGTCGTAAGAACTGGCGTTCAACGCATCTTTTGCTGCTGCGAACGCGAGCTTGACCGCCGTGCCGACGCGTCGGCGCTCGGCGGGTGGCAAATAATCAGACGGCGCGATCTCGGTGGGTGCTTGTACGTACGCAGACACACCCCGCAAAACGGACTGCGTAGCAGACCAGCTTTGGAGGCCCGGCCCGCACAGCCCGATGGCGTCGAGGTGAATGGTCAGGCTGCTCATTTCTTTTCCAGAAGCAAACTGCAGTTCGAGCCACCGAAACCGAAGGAGTTGCTGATGATGGCTCTGGGAGCGCTGTGCTGGTTCTCCAGCAGATAGTTCACCTTTAAGGAATCGTCAACTGCCTGGGTGTTGACGCCCGCTGGTAGCAGCTTGTTTTCTATGGCCATGGCGCAAAAGAGAGCCTCGACGATACCTGCAGCCCCTAGGGCGTGCCCGGTATGCCCCTTGGTCGAGCTGCAAGGAACATCAGCGCCAAACAGCGTGGACACAGCCAATCCTTCGGCCGCGTCATTGCTTCGCGTGGCGGTGCCGTGCAGGTTGATGTAGTCAATCTGGTTAGCTGCAAGACCCGCCATATCGAGTGCCTGTTGCATGGACGCAAGAGCGCCCGCACCTTCTGGATGCGGTGACGACATGTGGTGGGCGTCGCTTGATTCGCCAACGCCAGTAATGGCAACCGCGCTGCCCGATGTCGGCTTCTCGCGTGATAGCAAGGCAAAGCCCGCCGCTTCGGATATGGAGATGCCGTTGCGTTGCGCGCCAAACGGCTGGCACCGCTGGCCGGACAAAAGTTCGAGTGAATTAAAACCATAGAGAGTGGTCAGGCACAAGCTGTCAACGCCACCCACGATGGCGGCATCAATCAGGCCGCAGGCCATCATTCGTGCCGCGTTGCCAAACACTTTGGCGCTCGATGAGCAGGCTGACGAAACCGCCACGGCGGGGCCTTCAAGTTCAAAATAGTCACGTACAAAACCGCTCACCGAAAAGGTGTTGTGGGTGTGCTGGTAGTGAAAGTCTTTCGGCAATGCACCCGTTTTCTCATCACGATGCCGGTAAGCGATTTCGGTGCTCAATATCCCCGACGTGCTGGTACCCAAAAACACGCCAATGCGATCCCGGCCATAAGACTGAATGGCGTTCTCGACCGCTTTGCAGAAACCATCCTGCTTCAGGGCCAGCTGCGCCAGCTGGTTGTTTCTGCACAGATGATCGGCGAGACGGGGTGGCATGGCTTCGAGCTCA
>JANOMD010000455.1:0-4494 GCA_031420135.1 Rhodoferax sp.
GCGCCGAGTACGTCGCGACGCTTGGTGATGTCGAGCGCACGAAACTCAAGGATGCGGTCCGGGCGGCATACCTCGATGGCGAGCCCGATGGTCCGCGGTCGTATGCGGCACAGGCTTGGGCCGTCAAGGGCACAGCCCCCTCCTGACAACGAGATGTCGCGAGTTCAAGGCACATGACGCCCAACCAGCGGTTGCAGCGGACCCGCTCCAGCGGGCTTCGCCCGCCTGCGCGGGCCGCTGAACCGCGACGTTAAATTTTGCCTTGCTTTCCCGTATTTTGTAGATACAATTAAATATGCTCAGATGGGACGAACCAAAGCGCAAGCTGAACATTAAAAATCATGGGCTTGACTTCGTTGGATGCGATGCAATCTGGGACCACTTCACAGTGACCCGCGAGGACAAAAGGCAGGACTATGGCGAAGAGCGCTTGGTTTGCTTCGGTCTGCTGGAGGCTGATGTGGTTGTGATGGTGTACACCGAGCGCCCGAAAGGGTCTCACGTAATTTCACTGCGAAAGGCAGAAAAACATGAAACTCGCTACTACCGCCAAGTTGCCAAAGAAAACCTCGGCTAAGGTCAGCGACCCGGACAATCCAGCGTGGACTGAGGAAATGCTGGGTGCGCCAGTGCTGAAGCGTGGACGTGGGCCGCAGGCTACTCCAACGAAAGTTCTCACTTCTGTCCGTTTGGATGCGGACGTTTTGGAATTCTTCAAGGCGCAAGGGGTTGGCTACCAATCACGTATTAATGCGGCGCTTCGCACGGCAGTGGAGCGAAATTTAACTGGCCGTCCAAGCGCGACAACGCGTAAGCGCGTTGCGGCTTGACTTCGACGTTATGCATTCTGGTTCAGGTCGTACGCGCAGTTTCGTACACTGTGAGACATGGCTCAAACCACGATCAGTCACTTTCGCCATCTGATTCGCACACTGAATTATGTTGTTTCCGCCCACGCGGCTGAGGAGCTTGAAGATGACAACCTCACAATCCTTGATCTCGAAAACATCGTCCTCACGGGGCAAATCATTGAACGTCAACGCGACGCCCAAACCCGCGAAGTCAAGTGCGTCGTCGCCGGCATTGCGCTCGACGGTTCGGCGGCCGATGCAGTCGTCAAGCTCGGCTTCACAGGCAAGCTCGTTGTCATCACTGTCTACCTCGGTTGAGCATCACTGCGCACACTGTGGAAGCGCGTCGTTGCAGTTGAAGCAGGTTACTCGCAGCTTTGGCAAAGGCGCTGCCTTGCTGGTGATTGAGGCCATTCCATTGTGGTCGTGCCTAAGCTGCGGCGAGTCTTATTTTTCGGCTCAAACGATGCACGAAATCGAACGTATCAAGGCGCTTCGAAAGTCTGTGGCGGTCAATCGTTCGGTGGCGGTAGCGGCTTTCGAAGCGGCGGATGCATAACTGGTTGCTCGTCACGGACACGCAGCATTGGAATGCCGCTTCGCGGCAGCCGTTGCGTGCCGGTCAGCTTCGACGTCAAACCGCATGAAAACTCTTCCCTTGCCCTATGCACATCGAAACCGACGACCTTTCCCGCCCGCAAGTCCATGCACTCTTGAACGAGCATTTGACCAACATGTTCGAGCTGTCGCCGCCCGAGAATGTGTTTGCACTGGATGTCACCAAGCTTCGGGGCGCTGACATTGATTTCTGGACCGTTTGGGACGATGCGGTGTTGCTGGGCTGCGGTGCCCTGAAGGGCTTGTCTGCTACGCGGGGCGAAGTCAAATCCATGCGCACGCCCAAGGCCTTGCGACGTAGAGGCGCAGGCCGTGCAGTACTCGCGCACATCATCAAGGTCGCCCATCAGCGCGGGTATGAGACGCTCAGCCTTGAAACCGGATCGAATCCGGCCTTTTGATAAATGCGAATTGTTCGAGTGGCGCGCTAAGCCCAACGGCCGGTTGGCCCAACCAGGGTCCGGCTTTTAGGGGCAGCAAACGACCTTTGAAATACTGACTTTGCACAATCGACAGCAGGGTAGTAGCATGGATGTCGGACTTCCCTTGTTTTGAGGCTTGGTCTTGCGCCCCTGAAAATCAGGACGCCAATGCGGTGCAAAAAAACAGCGGGAGCCCGTTTCATCATGTCAATCGAATCACTGAAGTGGCAGAGTTGTCATTCCGACAGCCAGGCCGCTTCTCCACCTTGAAAGGACTTTCCATGAACACGATGGATATTGCGAGGAAGATGGTCGAGCTGTGTCGGCAAGGCAAAAACCTGGAGGCGCTCAATACGCTGTTCGCCGATGACGTGGTCAGTGTCGAAGCGGGGGTGCCCCCTGGAATGGAGCGCGAGGCGCGAGGCCTGGCTGCCGTGAAGGCGAAGGGCGAGTGGTGGTTGGCCAACCATGAGATTCACTCTGCTGCGCTGACGGGCCCCTGGCCACACGATGACCGCTTTGTAGTTGGCTTCCAGTACGACGTGACGAACAAACCCTCGGGTCAGAGGATGAAAATGGACGAGGTTGGGTTGTACCAGGTCAAAAACGGAAAGATCGTGCGCGAAGAGTTCTTCTACAGCCTGGACGCGTGACCGTCAGGAGCGAAGAAGGGAGGCCATCGCCGGCTGGCTTACTTTGCCAAGCCCCGCTCATCTACCACCCGTTTGGCCTTGCCGATACTGCGCTCCACACCGCCGCTGGCGCGTAGTTCAATCTCGACACTGGTGCCGATGTAGACCTTGATCTCGTGCTGCAACTGGGCTGCGGCGGCTTTTGCCGCGGCGCTGTCGGGCGCCACGCTTCGGTGCGTTTCAACCAGCACCAGCAGGTCGTCCATGGGCCCGGTGCGGCGCAAAATGCACTGGTAGTGCGGTGCCAATTCGGCGCGTTTCAGAATCAGCTCTTCAATCTGTGTCGGGAACACATTCACGCCGCGCACGATCATCATGTCGTCGCTGCGGCCGGTGATTTTTTCCATGCGCCGCATGGTGCGCGCGCTGCCGGGCAACAGCCGGGTCAGGTCGCGCGTGCGGTAGCGGATGATGGGCAGCGCCTCTTTGGTCAGGCTGGTGAACACCAACTCGCCGATTTCGCCGTCTGCCATCAGTTCGCCGGTGTCCGGGTTGATGATTTCGGGGTAAAAGTGGTCTTCCCAGATGGTCGGGCCGTCTTTGGTTTCGATGCATTCGCTGGCGACGCCAGGGCCAATCACCTCGGACAGGCCATAGATGTCCACCGCGTCTATTCCCATGCGCCGTTCAATGCTCAGGCGCATGTCGTTGGTCCATGGCTCCGCGCCCAAGATGCCCACGCGCAGCGACGAGTCGGCCGCGTTCACCCCCTGGCGCTCCAGCTCGTCGGCAATCGCCAACATGTAGCTCGGGGTGACCATGATGATGTCGGGCTTGAAATCGGTGATGAGCTGCACCTGCCGCTCAGTTTGCCCGCCGCCAAAGGGCACGACCGTCAGGCCCAGTTTTTCGGCGCCGTAGTGGGCGCCCAGGCCACCGGTGAACAGGCCGTAGCCGTAGGAGATGTGCACCAGGTCGCCCGGCCTAGCGCCACCCGCACGGATCGAGCGCGCCACCACCTGCGCCCACATGTCAATGTCATTCTTGGTGTAGCCCACCACGGTTGGCTTGCCAGTGGTGCCACTGCTGGCGTGAATTCGTGCACATTGCGCGCGCGGTACTGCAAACATGCCATAGGGGTAATGGTCGCGCAGGTCTTTTTTGGTGGTGAACGGGAATTTAGACAGGTCAGCCAGCGACCTGCAATCGTCCGGGTGCACGCCTGCCGCGTCAAATTTGGCGCGGTAAACCGGTGCGTTGTCGTAACTGTGTTGCAGCGTGGATTTGAGGCGTTTGAGCTGCAGGGCGCGCAGTTCATCGATGCTGGCCTTTTCGATTGGCTCCAGCGCAAACGACGTGTTGCTGTTCATGGTGGGCAAGCCTCTGTCATTCAGGAATCACAGCGCCTGGAATCTGCGCGCTTTTGCCACGGAACATCGCCACCACCTCGCCGCGCTGGTTGGTGACGCGCATGTCGTAGACGCCGTGGCGGCCTTGCAGCGTTTGCTCCTGCCCGTCGCAGGTCAACACATCGCCCTCGTGCGTGGGCTTCAGAAACTCGATGCTGGCGCCCGAGGCCACCGCATTTTTATTGTGGCTGTTGCAGGCAAAGGCAAAAGTTGAATCGGCCAGCGTGAAGATGAACCCGCCATGGCAAATCTGATGGCCGTTCAACTGCTCTGCGCGCACCGTCATGCGCATCGACGCGCGCCCGGGCGTGCAGTCAATCAGCTCAAGCTGCATGAACTCGCGCGAAGCACGGTCGGCGGCGAACAGGGTATCGGCAATTCGCCGAGCGGTTGCCGCCGACGTTGCTGTCCCAGGTGTCGCAGGCACGGTCACTCGCCTTTGAATTGGGCCGGGCGCTTTTCCAGAAACGCGCCCACGCCTTCAAAATAATCATGCGTTTTTCCCATGGCCGATTGGGTGTCGCGCTCCAGGTCAAGCTGCTGGCTGAAGCTGTTGGCGCCG
>JANOMD010000456.1:0-3709 GCA_031420135.1 Rhodoferax sp.
AGCTCTTTCGCCAACACCGCCACAATCCGCTCTGCCGCCGCGCCGTCCCACAAATGCGGTCGACGACCCTGTTTGCCTTCGCCGCGCAGCACTTTGTGTACCTCGGCGACGATGCGCGCCGGGTCGGTGCCGGCCAGCACGTTGGAGCCTTCATCCACCGTCACCGGGCGTTCGGTGTTCTCGCGAATCGTGATGCAGGGCACGCCCAATGCGGTGGTTTCTTCTTGCAGGCCGCCGCTGTCGGTCAGCACCACGGCGGCATCCTTCCACAGGTTCAAAAACGCCATGTAAGCCTGCGGGCCGACCAGGGTGATGCGTGACCCTAAGTCAATGTCAAATTTTTCCAGATTACCCCGCGTGCGTGGGTGTACCGGGAAAATCAGCGGCAAATCCTGCGCGATTTCTTTCAGCGCACCGCCAATTTGCGCCATCATTTTGGGGTCGTCCACGTTACTGGGGCGGTGCAGGGTGACCACACCGTAGCGTTGGCCGGGTGTCGAATTGGCGGCTTTGAAGGCGCTGGTCTCAAAGCCTGAGGTATCAGTCGATTCGAGCTTCTTGGCCTGGTACAGCAGGTTGTCCACCATCACATGGCCGACGTAATGCACGGCAGAGTCTGGCTTGCCTTCGTGCTTCAAATGAGCCAGCGCGGCGGGCTCGGTCGCGAAAAACCAGTCGGAGATGCTGTCCGTCACCAGGCGGTTGATCTCCTCGGGCATGCTCATGTCACCACTGCGCAGGCCGGCTTCGACGTGGGCCACCGGGATGTTGAGCTTTTTCGCGACGATGGAGCAAGCCAGTGTCGAGTTCACATCGCCCACCACCAGCACGGCGTCTGGGCGATTTGCTTGGCACAGCTCTTCAAAGCCGGTCATGATTTTGGCGGTTTGCTGCGCGTGGCTGCCGCCGCCCGCGCCCATGAAGACGTCGGGCTGCGGAATGCCGAGTTCTTCAAAAAACACGTCGTTCATCTCGCGGTCGTAATGCTGCCCGGTGTGGATGATCTTGAAAGCCAGACCGCCGTGCGCCTGCAAGGCCCGCACAATCGGCGCGATTTTCATGAAGTTGGGCCGTGCACCGGCAACGAGGTAGATGGTTTTCATGGGCAGTCGTCAGGTGTCAAATCAAGGGCGCTGAAAGAAATGTTAACTTGCAGGTTAATAAATGATGAATAAATTAACCTGCAGGTTAATTTTTCAAAAAAATCAGTCAAAAATCATCAAAAAAGTAACACAATATACCTCTAGCTCTTGTGTTTATTAAATAGTTAGCTATTGTTAATATAGCAATTGCTGGTTAACCCCCTGAATCAAGCGTGAACGTGGCGTGAGGGTCTTGCGCCAGCAGGGTGACCATTTCCGGCAGTGCGGTTTGCAGGGCTGCCTTGAGGGTAAACGGCGGGTTGATGATGAACATGCCGCTGGCCGGCAGCCCGGGGCGGATCACCTCGCCCTGGGTGTCTGTCGTCAGTTTGGATGATTTCACGGTCAAGGTGGCGTGCAGCCAGCTGCGGCCTGATTTGGTCGCGAGGGTTTTGAGCTTGCGCGGCACGTCGTGCGCCTCGGGGCGTGGAATGATCGGATACCAGACGGCGTAGGTGCCGGTGGCGAAACGTTTGAGCGCATCGGCGACCATCCCGGTCACGCGGGCGTAATCGCTCTTGATCTCATAGCTCGGGTCGCACAGCACCAAGGCGCGCTTGACCGGCGGCGGCAGGAATTTTTTGATGCCTTCAAAGCCGTCCTCGCGCAGCACTGCCACTTGCCGGCCTGCTTCAAGCTGGGCGATATTGGCGCTCAGGGTTTTGGAATCGGTGGGATGCAATTCAAACGCCTTGAGCTTGTCGCGCCCGCCAAGGAAGCTCTGAATGATGAAGGGCGAGCCGGGATAGATCTTGAAGCTGTCTTTGCTGGTGTTGAAGGTCGCCACCAGGTCGATGTAGTCCTGCAACGCGGCGGCGCGCTCAAAAGGCGCAACGTCGGTTTTTTTGAACGCCGGTTTGGCGGGCTTCGCCGGATGAACCGGATTGACCGGTGAATTCTGAGCTTTGAGCAGACGCAAAATGCCGTTGGCCGCTTCGCCGCTGGTTTCGGCGTAGTCGCCATCCAGGCGGTACAGCCCGGCCCCGGCATGGGTGTCCAGCACCGTCAAAGCGGCGTCTTTTTCGGTGAGGTGCTTGAGGATGGCAATCAGGACAGTGTGTTTAAGCACATCGGCGTGGTTGCCCGCGTGAAAGGCGTGGCGGTAACTGAACATGCCCCTATATTAACGAGACCGTCGTACACGTCGCTTCGTTTAACAATTCGCATTTATTGTGCGATTACTCCGAATCCAGCCGCCGGGTTGCCCACTTTTGGACAACATCAAGTTAAATCGTGTAAAAATTTGACTTGATGATTGACCCGTCCGTCCCCGCAGCGCCTGTTAACGAAACTTTCAGTGGCACCGCCAGCGCCACAGAAATTGCGATCGCCGCCATTGCACGGGCAGAACCGCCTCTGTTTCACGCTGACGCGTTGCCTGCCGGCACCAAGCTGGGCGAGTTCGAGCTCTTGAGCCTGCTGGGCATTGGCGGTTTTGGCATGGTTTACCGCGCTTATGACCACTCGCTGCACCGAACCGTGGCCATCAAGGAATACATGCCATCTGCCATGGCAGGGCGCTCGCAGGGGCTGAACATGGCGACCCGCTCATCAACCGACCAGCAGACGCTAATTTTGGGGTTGCGCTCATTCGTGTCTGAAGCTCGATTGCTGGCGCAATTCGATCACCCATCGTTGGTCAAGGTTTATCGCTTCTGGGAAGGCAACAACACCGCTTACATGGCAATGCCGTTGTATCGCGGCATGACGCTGCGTCAGGCGCGTACCTTGCTGCGGTGCCCGCCATCGGAAGTATGGCTGCGCACCGTGTTGTGGGCGATTTTGGGCGCGCTGAAATACCTGCATGAGCACAACATCGTGCACCGCGACGTCTCGCCCGACAATATTTTTCTTCAGGAGCTCGGGCCCCCGGTGTTGCTGGACTTGGGTGCTGCGCGGCGGACCATCACCGATTCAAGCAGCAGGCACACCGCGATATTGAAAGTCAACTACGCCCCGATCGAGCAATATGCCGGTGCCGGGGACATGTGCCAAGGCCCGTGGACTGACCTTTACTCGGTTGCGGCCGTGGTGCACGGCTGCCTGTGCAACGAGCCGCCGCTGCCCGCCACGTTTCGGGTCTTGCGCGACCGCATGCCCAGCTTCACCAGCGTGGCGAAGACGGTTGAGTCGCACTTCGGACAAACCTATTCCAGTGATTTTGTGCTGGCGATCGAGCATGCGATGGCGATTCAACCGCAAAACCGGCCGCAAAGTGTTCAGGCATTTTGCGACGAGATGAAGTTGACGGCACCGGGCGACATTCAGGAATTCGTCTGGGCAGAGGGGATGTCCGTTTTTTCCCCGCTCATGGCGCTGACATCGACTTCGCCAACCGCGGAGGTTAAACGGGCGTTGAACAACACCGCTGATATGTCGCCCACAGTCAACATGAGTAATGACCCAGAGCGCACGGTGCTGGTGCCAGCAATGGCACCAGTAGGCCACACCGGAACAACCAGCCAGGCCAACGCGCTTCCGATCATTGATCTGGAGTTTTCCACGATGGGAGAAACGCCGCTCGATACAGTGATCTCTGGCGACACATTGGGCGCGCCCAAGGCGGG
>JANOMD010000457.1:0-32846 GCA_031420135.1 Rhodoferax sp.
GAGCGCACCGCCTGCGAGAACTCATCCAGCGCCGACGCATTGATCAAATGCACCGCAAACGCCAGCGCCACGCCCAGCATCACGGCCAGCACGGCTGCAGCGTTGCGCCACCGGTGATGGCGCAGCTCCTGCCAGGAGAAAGTTTTGAGTAGCGGCCATAAAAGTGCAGTCACAAGCCAGTATATTGGGGGCATGCCTCTTCAAACCATAGCGCTTCCCACCATTGCCCTTCCCACCTTTGACGATGTCATGGCCGCTGCCCGGCGGCTTGACGGCCACGCGCACCGCACGCCAGTGCTGACATCAGCCACAGCCGACAAGTCGCTCAACGCCCGTTTGTTCTTCAAATGTGAAAACTTCCAGCGCATGGGGGCATTCAAATTTCGAGGCGCTTTCAATGCGATGGCGATGCTGGACGAGGCGCAACGCAAGGCCGGCGTGGTCTGTTTTTCGTCCGGCAACCATGCGCAGGCGGTGGCCCTGTCGGGTCAGTTGCTGGGCATTGCCACCACAATTTTGATGCCGCAAGATGCGCCGCCCCTCAAAATTGAGGCGACCCGGAACTACGGCGGCAAAATTGTGCTGTTCGACCGCTTCAAGGACGACCGCGAAGCCCTGGCGCGGGCTGTGGCCAGTCAGTACGGCCTGACCCTTATTCCGCCCTACGACCATCCTGACGTGATCGCCGGGCAGGGCACCGCTGCCAAGGAACTGTTTGACGAAGTCGGCGCGTTGGACTATTTGCTGGTCTGCCTGGGTGGCGGCGGGCTGTTGGCCGGTTCGGCGCTGGCGGCGCGGGCTTTGGCCCCCGGCTGCAAGGTGTATGGCGTGGAGCCGCAAGCCGGCAACGACGCGCAGCAGTCTTTGCGCAAGGGCGAAATCGTCAAAATCCCGACGCCGCAAACCATCGCTGACGGCGCGCAGACCCAAAGCCTGGGGCAACTCAACTTCAGCCTGATCCGGCGTGACGTAGACGGCGTGCTGACCGTGACCGACGCCCAGTTGGTGCAGGCCATGCGCTTCTTCGCCGAGCGCATGAAGATGCTGGTGGAACCCACCGGCGCGTTAAGCTTCGCCGCTGCGCAGCATGCCGGCCTGCCGCTGGCCGGCCAGCGCGTCGGCATCATCGTAAGCGGTGGCAATGTCGATTTGATGCGCTTTGCCGAGTTGATAAAAAGTTAACCTGTGAGTTAATTTTGGCCGTCAAAACCCGGAAAACTCCTAAAATATCGATTAAATTAGCCTCTAGCTCTCGTATAATATAGATAGTTTGCTATATTAATTATAGTAACATTTGCACCTGCGCTGTCGGCTCAAATTTCAAGACAAATCACAATCCAAATGCATAGACAGGTTCTGCAATGGCCACGCGCTGCCAAGCGCTCTGCCGTGGTGTTGGTTGACGTCATCCTGGCGCTGGTGGCCATGTGGATGGCTTTTTCGCTGCGGCTGGAGGTATGGCATTGGCCCACGGGGACGCAGGTCTGGGCTTACATCCTCGGTCCGGTGATTGCCATTCCGATCTTTGTCCGCCTGGGTTTGTACCGTGCGATATTTCGCTACACCGGCGTTGACGCGCTGTATGCCATCAGCAAGGGCATCGCACTTTATGCGCTGCTGCTTTATCCGCTGTTGTACTGGCTGTTTTGGCCCAGCGTGCCGCGCAGCATCGGCATCTTGCAACCGATTTTCTTTTTGCTGCTGGTGAGCGTCAGCCGTGCGCTGGCGCGCTTCTGGCTGGCCGGATTCAGCACGCCGCGCCGTCACCCCAACCAGGCCCGAATGCTGATTTTTGGCGCGGGCGTCGTCGGCGTGCAAACAGCGGCGGCCATTGCCATGACGCGGCAGTTCAAACTGCTGGGGTTTGTTGATGAAGATCCAGCCAAGATTGGCCGCACCATCAACGACCTGCCGATTTTTTCGCCCGCCCAGGTGCCCGCCATGGTCGACAAACTGGCGGTGACGGACATCCTGCTGGCGATTCCCAGCGCCAGCCGCGAGCGCCGCAACCGAATCATCCACAGTCTGCGGCACCTGCCGGTGCACACCCGAACGCTGCCGGGTTTGACCGACCTGGCCAGTGGCCGCGTGACCGTGCGGGATTTTCGCGAGCTTGATGTGGAAGACCTGTTGGGGCGTGAAGCGGTCAAACCGCAAGCCAATCTGCTGGCAAGCAGTTTGCAGAATCAGACTATTCTGGTCAGCGGCGCGGGCGGCAGCATCGGCAGCGAGTTGTGCCGGCAGATCCTGAGCGAACGTCCGAAGCAGCTGGTTTTGCTCGACCACAGTGAATATGCCCTGTATACGCTGCACCGCGAATTGCAGGCCCTGTGCGACACGCAGTACAAGGGCGTTCTGCTGGTGCCCGTGCTGGGCAGTGTGGTGAACAAATCCCGTCTTGCCTGGGTCTTCGCCACCTACCGGCCTGCCACTGTGTACCATGCGGCGGCCTATAAACATGTGCCAATGGTCGAATGCAATCCGTCGCAAGGCATACTGAACAACGTGATGGGCACACTCAACATGGCGCAGGTGGCCAGGGATTCGGGTGTCCGCAATTTTGTTCTGGTGTCAACCGACAAGGCGGTGCGGCCCACCAATTTAATGGGCGCGAGCAAACGCATGGCCGAAATGGTGCTGCAGGCCATGGCGCAGGCGAACACGTCAAGTGCCACCTGTTTTTGCATGGTGCGGTTTGGCAACGTGCTGGGCTCCAGCGGCAGCGTGGTTCCGCTGTTTCGGGACCAGTTGCTGCATGGCGGGCCGCTGACGGTGACGCATCCGGACGTGACCCGCTATTTCATGACGATTCCCGAGGCGGTGCAACTGGTGTTGCAGGCCGCTGCCATGGCCAGTGGCGGCGAAGTATTTGTTCTGGACATGGGTGAACCCGTCAAGATCATTGACCTGGCAAGGCGGCTGGTGGAGCTTTCAGGTTTGCAGGTGCGGGACAACGCAAATCCGGATGGCGACATCGAGTTTTCGATCATCGGGCTGCGCCCCGGTGAAAAGCTCTATGAAGAGCTGCTGATTGGCGACAACCCAACCGAAACCGCGCATCCGCGCATCATGAAAGCCCGGGAAGACTTCATGCCCTGGCACGAACTGTCGGTGCACCTTGACCAGTTGCAACAAGCCGCCGACGCAGAGGATGTTCAGTCGATCAAAGCCACCCTGAAAACTTGCGTTCACGGTTATGAGGAACTCCCCGGCTGACCGTTGCAGCCGAGCTTGCAAAAATCTGTCTTTCACGGCTTTGTGATCAAAAAATCACAAAAATTGAACAAACATGGGCCCAGTGACTGGCTCACGCTCCCAAACCCGTGCAAAATCAAGGGGTTACCCGAGCAGCCAGCGTCTGTGCCCAATCTCATGTTGGGATAGTTTGCCGCATAGGGTAAAGGCTTGAATATTGTTTAAAGATAAGAATAGCGTGGACGGAGACAGCACCCGCGTTGAGCATTGAAAACGCAACAGATTGTGATAACGCGCGCCTACGAAAAACATGACACACCCAAAGCTGACAAGTTTTAAAGTTTTTCCACTTGGATTTTCGGCATTCGAAAAATCGACAGTAGAAACTTTTTTTCGGCTGGCTGCCAGGCGCGCGCCATTTTGGGAGGTAACCGAGCGAATCAACGACGCGGCTGTAGTTTTGCTCAATGCGGTCACGCGCCAGGATATCGACGCTTTTTCACTGAAACTGGATCCGGCCCAACGTGTGGTCCTGGTGGGCACTTCAGATTTTGCAACCGGCTGGCCGGTTTTGCCGCGCCCACTGAGGCTCACCGCACTTCTGACATGCATGGGCGCGTTTGTTTCCCCGGTTGAACTGGTTGCGCAGGCTGCGACATCAGCAGCAGGTTATCCTTTTGCGATCGTTCCCGCATCGACCTTTGTTCAAGTGCCGGCACAAGCCGCGCCCGCAGTCGTCGCGACTCCAGCGGCGAAGTTGCCAGCGTTGGCTGGTTTGGGCGCGCCGCTGGTCAAGCCAGTGCTGCAGGCACTGTCGCAACCGGCGTCATTGGCAGATTCCGCGTTTCGAATTGGCGGGTCCGCCATTGCGCCCATGCCTGTGATTGCGCCAGCCGCCGCTGCCGTCAGCAAGGTTGCTTCGTTTGCCAATCGGACCATTGATGTTTCTGCGCCTGGCGCGCCCCTTGCAGCCGCAAGCATTTCATCCGCGCGAAATGTCCTGATCGTGGATGACAGTGACGTGGCCTTGAAATTCATGCAAAGCCGTTTGCGGCACTTCGGCTATGAAAGTTTGTTGGCGCGAAGTGGCGAAGAGGCTCTGGCCATGACCGAAAATGAAGACTTCCAGTTTGTATTTCTGGATGTCATGATGGCTGGGCTGGACGGTTACCAAACCTGTCGGGCCATCAAGATGAATAAAGGGCGCCGCACAACGGTGCCGGTCATCGTCATGTTGACCAGCAGGGGTGGAACCATCGACAAAATTCGCGGATCGATGTCCGGTTGCGACGCGTATTTGACGAAGCCCTTGAACGAGCAACAACTGGGCATGGTGTTGACGCAGCACTCAGCCGCGAAAAATCTGGCAAAAAATCAGGTAAGAGCATCGGTTGCTGCCGGACCACGACCCGTCATGGCGCCATTTGGTGCGCGGGCTGCCCAGTCCACCTTGCAAGAGCAACAAGGATGAGCGGTCTGGGGGGTAGGACGCAACTTGACTTCATTTCGGTTTTGTGCGCTTTGCAGAGGCTGCGTTCAAACTTCAATTCAATTCTCAACTCACTTGTAATATCAGTTTTAAACTCAGGACACCCAAATGAAAAAAGTACTCATTGTTGATGATTCCCCCGTAGACGGAAAAAACCTGATGCGCATTCTCCAGGACGCCGGTTGCGCTGTCACTGTTGCCATGTCAGGGACCGAGGCGCTAGCCAAAGTGCAGGCTGACAAACCAGACCTCATCATGATGGATGTGAACATGCCCGATCTGGACGGCTTTGGAACCGCCCGAAAATTGAAGCAGGACGCAGACAGCAAGAACATCCCCGTTGTATTTGTGACGAGCAAAGACCAAAAGGTGGACCGCGTGTTTGCGCAGATGCTCGGCGCCAAAGGCTACGTCACCAAGCCCTACACGGCAGAGCAGATTCTGGCGCAGCTCTGATCCACAAAATTCATCCCTCAATCTGTCTTTTTAGAGGCAAATGATCAATGGAAGCTGAAGTTCTGCCGCGTCATATCGGATCAGTTGTTACTTGTGGTGACTGGTCTTTGGCGCTGGACATGAAGTGGACCAACGCAATCATTGACAGCTTTGAAGTAGTCCATGTCCCGCGCTCGCCGGCATGGCTGGCCGGTGTGGTCAACTTTGAAGGTGGAATCGTTCCAGTGGTTGATCTGGGAATCTATCTTGACCCTGAAAAGCCGTCTGCCATACTCGACTGGCACCATCGGCTTGTGCTGGGTGGCCGCGTAGAGGGCAGCAACGAAAGCGCAGTTGCAATTCTGTTCACTGGATTGCCAATGCAAATTGAATATTCACGCGAACCGCTCGACAACTCGGTTGCGATTCCCGAGCGTCTGCGTGAAGTTTGCAGCGGGATGGCCCGAAGTACTTCAGGCCAGCTTTCGTATGAAATCAAGGTCAGCAGTTTTGTTGAAATCCTGTCGATGGGCCTGATCTGACCGCCCCAACTTTTCGCGTCTTTAATCATTACATGCTGGGAAAACTATGCTAAGTACCATTCGTTCTAAACTAATTGCCCTGGTGGCCTGGATTTGTTTCCTTTCGCTAATAGTTGGTGCGGCGGGTTTGTATGGCAATAGCCAGCTTCAAACCACAAGCAACAATTCGGCAGGTTATGGCTTGGCGGCGCAAAATCAGATGGGCACCGACATGCTTCAAGACAACTTGCGCGGGTTGGTAGAGCAGTACATGGGGGCAGTGAAAGACAACAGCCCACCCCGCATTGCAGAGGCGGTCAAAAATCTGAAAGAAAATGCAAAGAATGTCCGCACCGAGTTCGGTAAAAACGAATCTTCTGACGTGTTAGGGCCAACCTCACAAGGATTTATTGCAAGAATCAAGCCGCTGATTGAAGCCTACGCCAAAGACAGCGAAGCCATTGCGAGCCTGACTACAACCGATCCGGTTGAACTGGAAAAGAACCGATCTTCTTTCAACGAAAAATTCGACGTGCTTAAAAAGGAACAGGCGGCGTTCCACAGGCACTTGCAAGAAGAAATTGACGAAACCAAGGTAAAAGCGGCAGCAGCGGCAAGTTCCTCTGTTTACTCGCTGCTCGGTGCCATTGCGTTTGCTGCGGTGACTCTTGCCGTGGCAGCCTTTTCCACCTACCAGGCGATCAGTGGCGACTTGAACACACTGGAGAACACCATTGCGAATGTCAATAACGGTGACAGCGCGGCTCGCACCCAAATGACCGGCCAGAACGAGCTGGGTCAACTCGGTCGAAGTTTTGATGCGCTGCTTGATGACCGCATTGCCACGCTGGAAGCCAAAACCAAAGAGAACGATGAGATCAACAACTCCGCCATCAATTTGCTGCAGACGGTGTACGCGTTGTCTGAAAGAGATTTGACGGCACGCTCCGAGGTGAGCGACGACATTGTCGGCACGATTGCCTCTTCAGTGAACCAGTTTGCGGAGGAAGCCAGCACGACGCTGAACGAAGTGCAGCAAATTGCCGCGCAGGTGCAAAGTGCCGCTGCCGCCGCACAGCAGCAAGGTTTGGTGGTGCAAGGCGCTGCCCAGCGCGAACGCACGCTGCTTGATTCCATGGGTGTCACACTGGGCAGCGCATCGCGCCAGTTGACTGAAGTGGCGCAACTTTCAAGCGCATCTGGAGTAGTAGCGGCGCGCACGTCTGAGGCGACCAAAGCTGCTCAGATTGCAGTGGAAGGATCCATGCGCGGTATGGATTCATTGCGAGTGGTGATATCCGAGACTGAAAAGCGCTTCAAGCGCCTGGGCGAGCGTTCGCAGGAGATCTCATCAGCGGTGGCGCTGGTCAATACGATTTCCGAGCGGACGCACGTGCTGTCGCTCAACGCATCCATGCAGGCTGCAACTGCGGGTGAAGCCGGGCGCGGCTTTGCGGTGGTGGCTCAAGAGGTGCAACGCCTGTCTGACAGTTCGCGCCAGGCGACCGGCGAGATTGCCAAACTGGTGAGCAACATTCAGGCTGAAACGAACGAAACCCTGATCACCATGAACCGCCTGATTTCGGACGTGGTCTCGCAGACCGAACTGGCGCGGCGAGCTGGGCATGAGATGACGCAAACCCAGAATGCAACCAATGAGCTGGTTGGCCTGGTGCGGCAAATCGCGTCTTTTTCAGAGCAGCAACAGGAAATGTCGCAAACACTGCAGCACAACGTGCAGGGCATGAACGACGGTACTGCCCAGACCAGTTCGGCCATTGCCTTGCAGACGAACGCGACTGAAACGCTGGTGAAATTTGCGCAGCGCCTGAATGAATCGGTGGCGCAGTTCAAGGTGAAAGCAGCCTGAGGCGGCTTGCCCCGCTGATCGCAACAATCGACCGAATCCAGATGCCGCTGCAATGAGCAACGAGATGATTGAGCTTCTGCGCGCCGAGTTCGCGCAGGACGTGCCGACCGCCAAGGAAACTCTTGCCCAATGGGAACTGACGCCCGCCCGGCCCCCGCCCGGCGTGATCGACATGATCTCGCTGCTTGCGCGGTTTGCGCAGGCGGTGGAAACCGTCGGCCTGCATGGGCTGGCTGGGTATCTGATGCTGGTCAGCCATTTCACAGACAGCCTGCTGGCCCTCACGGAGCTGGCTCCCGACCCGACCCGAGACGCGCAGAGTGAGTCCGAGGAAGCGGCAGACCTTGCGGTCGGCATCATTTGGCTTGGCCAGTGGGTTGATGAAGCGGTTGCCTACCTTGAGAATCCGGCGCATCCTCTCATAGTCGAGCACATGGCCAGTTACCTGGCCTTGTGTCCGGCGCCATTCGAAGCTGAACAGGTGTTGGAGCTTGCCAGCCTCCTGCTGACGGCCCCCGAGGCAATGGGCGAAGGGGCCGATGGTGAGGGGGAGTTGCTGAAATTGGCGACGCAGGACGACATCAGCCTCAACACCGATGATGTTGACCCGGAACTTCTGCACGCACTTCTGGCGGATGCTCCCCAACAGTTGGCGCAGCTAGAAGCCGCAGTCGCGCAGTGGGGCGACGGGCAATGCAGCGACCATGACATGGTTGAGGCGCTTCGCAGTGCGCATACCTTCAAAGGCAGTGGCAACATCATTGGATTGCCTGGTATTGGGCGTCTTGCACATCGGCTCGAAGATATTCTGGAATTCGCGCTGGAAGGGATTCGAAGCGGAGAAGCTGCCCCTGCCGGCCTGTCGCGGGATGTGATGCAGGCAGTTCATTGCCTTGAGCAAATGGTCGGCCATTTGCAGGGCGACGAAGCGCCGCCTGACAACGCCGTGGAAGTCCTTCAAAGCCTTTTGGATTGGGTCGCGCAAATTCGCTCTGGCAACACGATGCAGCCAGTGCCTGACCGCGTGAGTGAAACGTCATTGGCGCCTGCGGCCTTGAGTGACGAGCAGATTGACGCGCCGTCGATGCCGTTCGCGCGCGCTTCCGGTCAACCAAAAGACGATGGTGGCGCGCCCAAGGCGGGTGACGCGACGGTGATGCGGGTGGGCGTGACTCAATTGAGCCGGTTGCTGCGCCGCGCAGGACAGTCCATCATCCACACCGAGCGGTTGTCCAATCTGCTGGCAGATGCGGACAACTGGCTGCTTGCGCTGGAGCGCAACAACCAGCTCATGGCGAACCGCTTGCGCGAGCTGGACCTGATGGTGAACAGCCAGGTCGTGCAATTGCGCGAAGCCCAGGCGGAACATGCCAATTTTGACCCGCTGGAGCTTGATCGATACGACGCGCTGCATGGGTTGTCGCGCTTTATTGGCGAGACCGCGCGCGACAGTACTGCCATGGTGCAGCAGGCGCGCGAATCGACCACGAAATCAACCGCCATTCTTCGGGATGAGAGTTACGCATTGGTCGATCAGCACAGAGAGTTGCTGGCTGCCCGGATGGTTGCCGCCAAAACGATTGTTCCGCGACTCAAGCGCACGGTTGCCCAGACGGCCATTGCCACCGGTCGGAAAGTTGCCCTGCAGATCAGCGGCGAAGATGTGGTGATCGACGCCGACGTGCTGGCACGCCTGGCTGAGCCACTGCTGCACCTGCTGCGCAATGCGGTTGATCACGGCATTGAATCCCCACAAGACCGGGTTTACGCCGGCAAGCCTGAGCAGGGAACTGTGCAGCTGGATTTTCAACGTGTCGGTGACGAGGTCGTTTTGCGCGTCAGCGATGATGGTCGGGGGCTTGATCTGGTTGCCATCGAAGCCAAGGCGGTCAGTTATGGGTTGATCGACGCGGTCGGGGCGATGGCCGAGCCGGAGCTCGCCCGCCTGATTCTGCATCCTGGTTTCACCACGCGCGACAAGGTAACCGAAACCTCTGGCCGTGGCGTTGGCATGGACATAGTCAACGACCGGATCACCGCATTGAAAGGGCGGCTGGACATCGACAGTGCCGACGGCTTGGGCAGCTTTTTCACGGTTCACGTGCCCGTGTCAAGTGGAGTCGCACAGGCGTTGGTGGTTGAATGTGCCGGCGAGTCAGTGGCCTTGCCGCTGGAGCAGGTGCACAGCATCGTCGCGGCCGGATTGGCTGAATTCCAAGCTCATGCCGCTGGCATCAACATTCGTTATGGCGACGAGGTGTACCCAGCTTACGCGCTGGCGCAATGGCTCGAAGTTGAGGAGTACAGCACTGAAGACGTCCTTGAGCGCGCACCGAAGTGGATCGTCGTGCTGGCCAGGGGCAGCACGGGCATGATTGCACTGCTGGTAGATGCCGTGCATGAATCGCGTGAACTCATTTTGCAGGAGGTCGGCCGGTTGACGCGGCGCGTGCAAGGGGTGATTGGCGCAGCGCTGCGGGCCGACGGGCGCCCGCTGTTCCTGATGGGCGTCACCGACCTGCAGCGTGCGGCCAGCGCACCGCGGCGCATGGGCAATACGGCCGCCTTGCGCAGGCGCCTTCAGGTGGCGCGCACCCATATTCTCGTAGTTGATGATGCCTGGTCCGTGCGCCGTTCCATGCAGCAGTTGCTGGAAGACGCGGGCTATGAAGTTGCCACGGCAGCTGATGGCTATGACGCGCTGGACCGGCTTCGGGCCAAGACACCGGCGCTGGTCATCACTGACCTTGAAATGCCGAATTTGAATGGACTGGAGTTGACGCGGCGCATGCGTGAAATTCCGCAGTGGGCCGAGATACCTGTGGTCATGATCACCTCACGGACCAGCGCCAAACACCGAGACGAGGGCCTGCGCGCAGGGGTGAATGTTTATTTGACCAAGCCCTACCAGGACGCCGAACTGCTGGCACAGGTCAGGACCCTCAGCCTTGACCTCGAACTTCAATAAATGCCCTGAATCTGAGACTTTTTACGCAGTCCCATGCGTTGACTCCAGAGGTGGTTCGGCTACATTGGTTCCATGTCGGTGCCAAGGCGAATACCCAAGGCGAGCAAAGCACCAGTTCGTGATGCTACCGGCGCCATAGAGTGAAGTCAGGGAACCAAGGTAGGGCAAGGTTACAGGGCAAGGCTGAAACGGCTTGCCCTGTTTTTTTGTCGCGCCGAAGGTGGGCTATTTCACCAATCGGCTCGCATGCCCCGCCCAATAACGCGCTGGCGGACCGGTTGCGCTGACCCGTTTGGGACACACTGGCAACCGGATTCGGGTACAGAATCAAATCCAACCGAATTCAACTGAAACTCAAGGAGTTCCCCATGCTTGACGCCCTCATCATCGATGCAGTCCGAACGCCACGCGGCATTGGCAAAATCGGCAAAGGTGCACTGGCAGACATGCACCCGCAGCATCTTGGAGCGGCTGTTTTGAAAGCCCTCAAGGAGCGCAACCACATCAATACCGCCGAGGTGGACGACATCATCTGGGGCACCAGCGCGCAGCGCGCAGCGCAGGCCTGCGATTTGGGCCGCATGTCAGCGCTGGACGCGGGTTACAACGCACGCAGCAGCGGCGTCACACTGGACCGCTTTTGTGGCTCGGGCATCACCACGGTGAACCTGGCGGCGGCCTCCATCATGTCAGGCATGGAAGACTTGATGATTGCTGGCGGCACCGAGATGATGTCCATGCCAGGCCGGCGCAGCGTCGAAGAAGGCCCGCTGATGATGGACGCGGGCAACCTGCGTCTGCGCGCCTCGCACCCGCAGTCTCACCAGGGCGTGTGTGCCGATGCCATTGCCACACTGGAAGGCATCAGCCGCGCCGACCTGGATGCCGGCGCGCTCCAGAGCCAGCGGCGTGCCGACCACGCGATCAAAAAAGGCTATTTCAACAAAAGCCTGATTCCGGTCTATAGGGTCGATGGCAGCCTGGCGCTGGACCATGAAGAGTTCCCGCGCCCGCAAACCACAGCCGAGGGCCTGGCCGAACTTAAACCCGCCTTTACCAGATTGGCCGACGTGGCGCTGGACGAACAAGGCAACACCTACCGCAGCCTGATTTTGCAGGCACACCCCGGGCTGGACATCAAATTCGTGCACCACGCAGGCAACTCGTCGGGCGTCGTCGATGGCTCGGCCGCGCTGCTGCTGGCCTCCCCCAAATACGCCGCTAAACAGGGCTGGAAGCCGCGCGCGCGCATCGTCGCCTTCGCCAACATGGGCGATTCCCCCACGCTGATGTTGAACGCCCCCGTGCCCGCCGCCCGCAAGGTGCTGGCCAAAGCCGGGCTGACGGTAGACGACATCGACCTGTGGGAAATCAACGAAGCCTTCGCCGTGGTGATGGAAAAATTCATCCGCGACTTGAAGCTGGACCGCAACAAGGTCAACGTGAACGGCGGCGCGATGGCCCTGGGCCACCCGATTGGCGCGACCGGTTCCATGCTGATCGGCACCTTGCTCGATGAACTGGAGCGGCGCGATTTGAAGCGCGGCCTGGTGACCATGTGCGCAGCCGGTGGCATGGCCCCGGCGATCATCATCGAGCGGGTTTAATTGCGGCTTTCTGACCCCAATTAATTTGAGCCCAACCCACTCTTCAGGAGACAAAAATTGAAGCTGCAAAACATGTCGGCTCTCGTCACCGGTGGCGCATCCGGCCTGGGCCTGGCCTGCACCCGCCGACTGGTTGAAAAGGGCGTCAAGGTTGTGATTGTTGACCTCAACCGCGAGGCGGGCGACGCGGTTGCGGCGCAACTCGGTGTGACCTATATGCATGCCGACGTGTGCAATACCGATCAAATCAACTCAGCGCTGGACGCCGCCCAAAGCCTGGGCAGCTTGCGGGCGCTGGTGCATTGCGCGGGCATCGGCGGGCCGGTGCGCCTGGTCGAGAAAGATGGCCAGCCCGGTTCGCTGGAGAAGTACGAAAACATCATTCGCGTCAACCTGGTGGGCAGCTTCAACTGCCTGCGCCTGGCCGCCGCGCGCATGGCCAAAAACGAGGTGATTGACGGCGAGCGGGGTGCGGTGGTGATGACTGCATCCGTCGCTGCGTATGAGGGCCAGATCGGACAAATCCCCTATTCAGCTTCTAAAGCCGGCGTGGTCGGCATGACGGTGGTGGCCGCACGTGATTTGGCGACCAAGTTCATCCGCGTCTGCACCATCGCGCCGGGCCTGTTCGACACGCCTTTGCTGGCGCGATTGCCCGAGCCGGTCAAGGCTTCGCTCGGCGCCTCGGTTCCGCATCCGGCGCGCCTGGGTCAGCCCGATGAGTTTGCACAACTGGCGATGCACATTCTGGAGAATCCGATGCTCAATGGCGAGACGATCCGCCTCGATGGCGCGATTCGGATGGCACCACGGTGAGTTTTGCCCGGCTGTGAACACGCCGTGGCTTTCGTTGGTCGAACCGGGGTTGACGCCGAAAAAAGGGTCCAGGAAACGGGTCAATAAATGCCTTAAATATACCCAAATTGGGTATTTTTAGCTTTCAAAACTGGCTTTTTTGCCAATTTATCAATAAAATAGAACTATAGCTCGCGTATTATATAGATAGTTTGCTATTATATTTGACATATGTGAACGACCACAGCAAGACTAAGGTCTGCCCAGCATCGCTTCCAAGCCGCCTACTTTCAACAGCATCACCCGGTCTGCCCGCGCTGCTGCCGCCTCGGAATGCGTGACGAGTACCAGCGAGGCGCCTTGCGCACGGGTCTGGCCGATCAGCGCGTCCATCACGCGTGCTGCGGTGGTGGGGTCCAGGTTGCCAGTGGGCTCGTCGGCCAGCAGCAGGGCGGGGCGGTGCACCAGCGCGCGTGCGATGGACACCCGCTGCAATTGCCCCCCGCTCAAGGTTTGGGGCAGCCGCGCACCCAAGCCACCCAGGCCCACCACGTTCAGCATGGCTTGAACGCGTTCGTCGGCAGCCTGAACCGGGCGCTGAGCCCTAACCGAATGGTCGGAAGCCCTCGCGCTGCCCCGCAGCAACAGCAGCGGCAAAGCCACATTTTGCGCCACATCCAGGTGCGGCAAAACGTGAAACGCCTGAAAAACAAAGCCAACTTTGTCGCGGCGCAGCAAGGCCCGTTGGTCATCGTTGCGGGTGCCGAGGTCCGTGCCGTCCAACCGGATTGATCCGCTGTCCCACGTGTCCAGCCCCGCCATGCAATTGAGCAAGGTCGATTTGCCCACGCCCGATTCACCAATGATCGCGACAAACTCGCCGGGTGCAACCGTCAGGCTGATATTGGCGAAAACCGTCACATCGCCGTAGCGTTTGCTCAAGTTTTGAACGATCAGGGTCATGCCAGTGCGCGCTGCTGTTGTGGCAGGGCCAAAACTTCGCGCACGCGGGCCAGCACTTGCGCAGCGGCATCCGGCGCATCGCACACCACCACATGCCGCTCGGGCATGCCGCGCAGCCAGGTGAGCTGGCGCTTGGCCAACTGGCGGGTCGCGAAGATCCCGCGATCACGCAATGTGCCCGGCGCCAGGGTGCCATCCAGCGCCGCCCAGGCCTGGCGGTAGCCGACACAGCGCATTGACGGCAGGTCCGGGTGCAAGTCACCACGTGCCCGCAGCGCTTTGACTTCGTCCATCAGGCCTGCGGTCAGCATCAAGTCGAACCGCTCGGCAATGCGTTCGTGCAGCCAGGCACGGTTGGCGGGTTCCAGCGAGATGATGGCGCTTGCGCTGGTCGCGTCCTCGGGTTTCGCAGCCAGTTTCGGCGTGAAGAAGCTGGAGATGGGCTTGCCGGAAATCCGGAAGACCTCGAGCGCGCGGGCGATGCGCTGGGTGTCGCCCACCGACAGCCGAGCGGCAGTGGCCGGGTCCACCTGGGCCAGTTGGGCGTGCATGGCCGCCCAGCCCACGGTGCGGGCTTGTTGCAGCAGCGCAGCACGCACACCGGCATCGGCGCGTGGCATGTCGTCCAGCCCGCCAAACAGTGCCTTCAGGTACAGCATGGTGCCGCCCACCAGCAGAGCCAGCTTGCCTCGGGCATTGATCTGGCCAATCAGTCGCCTGGCATCAGCGGCAAATTCGGCCGCGCTGTAGGGCTGCAGAGGGTCGCGGATGTCAATCAGGTGGTGCGGCACCCGGGCCAGCTCGTCCGCGCTGGGCTTGGCCGTGCCGATGTCCATGCCGACGTAAACCAGTGCCGAATCGACGCTGATGATTTCCAGTTGATGCTCGGCTGCAATCACAAAAGCCGCCGCCGTTTTGCCTGAGGCGGTGGGGCCGGTCAGGGCGATGCAGCGCGGCGTATGAGCGGTCTTCAATGGATTTACAGACATCACGTCAGCCAATGCGGCGCATCAATCGCTGCTGGTCTCGCCAAACTTTTGAACCAGGGTCCACGCCACGACGGCGACCCACACGCTCCAAAACCAGACACCGTAGGCCAGCGGGTAGACCGTGCCGTCCATCTGCTGACCCAGCCAGCCGCCCATGGCAAACGCGGCCACCATCATCAAAAATCCGTTCAATGCCGATGCCGTGCCTGCCGATTGCGGGAACGGGGCTACCGCGCCGCTTTGGCTGCAGGCTTGGTGCACACCATGGCCCAGCATGAAGGAGTAAAACGGCAGTACCAGCGCCCAGGTCGAATGAACCCCAAAAAGAGCCAGAAAAGCCATCAACGTGCCACCCGCCAGAGTGAACCCCGCCGCAATGGCGACAGTGCGGCGCATGCCGTAGCGGTGCAGCAGGCGCCTGCACATGAAGGTGCCGCCAATATAGGCGAACGAGGTCGAAAACATCACCAGCCCGTATTGCGCAGTGCTCAGTCCCATGACCTTGATGAACACAAAGGACGACGCGGCCAGAAACGTAAAAAGCCCGCCATAGGTGCCAATCGAGAGCGCTGAATACGCGATGAAAGTGGGGTTGCGCATTATACCGAACCAAGTGCTCAGCAATCGCTTTGGCTGCAAAGCCTGCAGGTTGCGCCGCACCAGCGTTTCATTGAAACGAAGCACGATCAGGCTCAGGCAAACGCCGCCAAACACCGCCAATGTCAGTAGCGCCACGCGCCAGTTGAACAGCGCCGAGAGCAGGCCGCCCAGCGGCGCGCAGAGGCAGGCAATCACGCCCAGGCCACTCAGGCCTTTGGACATGTAGCGTGCGCCCTCCTGTGGCGCGAACAGGTCGCGCACGATGGCACGTGCGCACATCACGGCCGCGCCCATGGCGGCACCCTGTAGCGTGCGCCAGGCGATCAGCCATGCCATGCTGGGTGCCAGGGCGCTGGCGATGGCGGCCACTACGTAGATCGACAGGCCCGCCAGCAGGATCGGGCGTCTGCCGAACCGGTCAGACAGCGGGCCCCAGATGAGTTGCGAAATGCCAAACGACAGCAGCAACGCTGTCAGCGTGAGTTGGGCCTGCGCCATGGTCGCGCCAAAGCCGTCGGTGATGGTGGGCAAGGCCGGCAGGAAGAGGTCGGTCGTCACCGGCTGCAACCCCAGCAACAGGGCCAGCGTCAAAACCACCAGATTTGGGGAGCGCGCGACCAAGGGTTGGGGCAGCAAAGGGACAGCAGGCACTGCCGAGGGCGACAAATGAGTCATTGCGGCTAGTGTAGTGTTGCAAGCCTGATGGCAATGAGTGCCAATGAATTGCAAGCAGTCGCAACGGGTTGCACTTTCAAGGCGGCCTCAAAGCGCTGCGCAATCACTTGGTTGGATTGGGGCTTGAATAATGCTGGAGATGAGGCTGGTTGGCAAGCAGAACGCCGAGGCAGCCGGTTCCGGTGCTGGCTTTGGCTTGATGTCGCTGAAGCTTTACAGTCAAATCAACATCTTGCGCTATAATGGAGGGCTCAGGCTAAATCGCCTAGAGCATCTTTACCAACCAGTGTGCATGTCAAGGTAATTTCCCTTCAGCGCACCCCCTTTCAGGAAACTGATCATGGCCGTCCAGCAAAACAAAAAATCACCCTCCAAGCGTGGCATGCACCGCTCACACAATGCCTTGGTGGTGCCCGGCATTGCCGTCGAGTCCACCACCGGCGAAACCCACCTGCGTCACCACGTCAGCCCAACTGGCTTTTACCGTGGCCGCAAGGTTATCCAGTCCAAGTCCGAAGCTTGACCGGCACCGAGCCAGCCGTTGAAATGGCCCGGCCGTTGAAATAGCCAGGCTTCACCCGCTTTCTTCATTTAAGCCCGAGCGCTACGATTTGGTAGCATCGGGCTTTTGTTTTGTCAGGCGCAGTCCATGAGCCCTTTTCCCGGTTGGCGAAACCTGCGGTGTCCGATTCGCCCGAAGCGCATCCCGCCATGACTGCATCGCTTCGCGCTGTTGCCGCCTCAACGGTTGCCATCACAACCGTTGCTGTGGATTGCATGGGTGGCGATTTTGGCCCAAAAGTCACTTTGGCAGCTTGCCGAAATTTTTTGGATCACCACCCTCAGGGACGCCTTATTTTGGTGGGTTTGCCTGAAAGCCTGGCCAAGTTTTCACATCCCAGGGCTCAGAAGGTCACTGCCAGCGAAGTGGTTGGCATGGACGATTCGGTTGAAGTCGCATTGCGCCGTAAAAAAGACTCTTCGATGCGCGTTGCCGTGCAGCAGGTGAAGTCAGGTGCTGCACAAGCTGCGGTGTCGGCCGGCAATACCGGCGCCTTGATGGCGATTTCCTATTTTGTATTGAGAACGCTCGATGGTATTGACCGCCCGGCGATTGCCGGGCAAATCCCGAACGTTAAAGGCGTTGCAACCACGGTGCTTGACATGGGTGCGAATGTTGATTGTTCCGCCGAAAACCTGGTTCAATTTGCCGTCATGGGTTCCGCGTTGGTGTCGGTGTTAAGCGGTAACGACAACCCCACCGTGGGTTTGTTGAATATTGGTGAAGAGTCCATAAAAGGTAATGAAGTCACTAAAATGGCGGGTAAATTGCTACGATCTGCCGCTAACTCCGGCGATTTAAATTTTTATGGCAATGTTGAAGGCAACGATATTTTCAAAGGCACGGTAGACATTGTGGTGTGCGACGGATTTGTCGGCAATGTCGCCCTGAAAACCAGTGAAGGCCTGGCATCGATGATTGGCGAGTTCTTGAAAAAAGAGTTTTCTCGCAATATCTTCACGAAAGTTGCGGGTATATTTTCTTATTCGGTGCTAACCGCGCTTAAAAAACGAGTTGACCATAGACGCTACAACGGCGGTGCTCTGCTCGGATTACGCGGGCTGGTATTCAAAAGCCACGGTTCAGCCGATGAACTGGCCTTTGAATTTGCCCTGACCCGGGCGTATGATTCGGCCCGAAACAACCTTTTGGTGCTGGTTCAGACGCGCATTGCGCATGCCTCTGCGTTGTTGCAAGGTGCTGGCGTCACAGAGGCCGCGCCGCTGGCGCCATTGGCAGTGACCCATTAGGTGACCGGTTCAGCGACAATCGATCTACCTAAACTGCCCAATCTACAAGCGAATTCATGAGACGTTATTCCCGCATTACCGGCACAGGCAGCTATTTGCCGCCCCGGCGCCTGACCAACGACGATTTGGTGGCAGAACTTGCCACAAAAGGTGTTGAATCGTCGGATGAGTGGATTGTTGAGCGTACTGGCATCCGCGCGCGCCACTTTGCAGCGCCTGGTGTGGGCGCGAGCGATTTGGCCACTGAAGCCGCAAAAAACGCGCTTCACGCTGCGGGCGTGGCGGCAAAGGACATCGATTTGATCATCGTCGCCACGTCAACGCCGGACATGGTCTTTCCGTCAACCGCCTGCATTGTGCAAAATAAGCTGGGCGCAAATGGCTGTGCGGCATTTGATGTTCAGGCGGTTTGCAGTGGTTTTGTCTATGCGTTGACAATTGCAGACGCAATGATTCAGTCGGGTGCTGCACATAAGGCACTGATCATTGGTGCAGAAGTGTTTTCCCGCCTGCTTGATTTCAACGACCGCACAACCTGTGTGCTGTTTGGCGATGGCGCGGGCGCGGTCGTGTTGCAGGCGTCAGACAAGCCTGGAATTCTGGCGACCGACCTTCATGCAGATGGCAAGCATGTTGGCATACTTTGTGTGCCAGGTCACGTCTCAGGCGGGCATATTTTGGGCGATCCTTTGCTGAAAATGGACGGCCCGGCGGTCTTCAAGCTGGCCGTGGGTGTGTTGGAGCAGGCGGCCCGAGCGACACTCGCAAAGGCTCGCAAGACCGAGGCTGACATTGACTGGTTAATCCCGCACCAGGCCAACATTCGCATCATGCAAAGCACGGCCAGAAAACTGAAGCTGCCGATGGAGAAAGTGATGGTCACGGTTGACCAGCACGGCAACACCTCGGCGGCATCCATTCCGCTTGCCCTGGACGCAGGCGTGCGTGCCGGGAAGATATTGCCAGGCCAACTGCTGATGCTGGAAGGCGTGGGCGGTGGTTTCACTTGGGGAGCGGTACTGCTCAATTTGTAGTCACCGGGAAGCTTCCCATCGTAGCAATTGCCATACGACCGATAGACCCTTTCTTCAGAATTCGTTCGTTGTCCATGAAACCATTCGCTTTTGTATTTCCCGGCCAAGGCTCGCAGTCAGTGGGCATGCTTGACGGCTGGGGCGATCACCCCGTAGTGATTGAAACCCTCAAGGAAGCGTCTGACGCATTGGGCGAAGATGTTGCCAAGCTGATCAAGGAGGGCCCCAAAGAGGCGCTGGCGCTGACCACAAACACGCAACCCGTGATGCTGGTCGCGGGGGTGGCGGCGTTCCGTGTCTGGATGGCAGAGGTGGGTGTGCTGCCAAATGCCGTTGCAGGCCATTCCTTGGGCGAATATTCTGCACTGGTGGCAGCCGGAGTCCTCAGTTTGACACAGGCAACGCCGCTGGTGCGCTTTCGGGCAAAGGCGATGCAGGACGCAGTGCCGGTCGGAATCGGTGCCATGGCGGCAATTTTGGGGTTGGACGCCGCCACCGTGATATCTGGTTGCACCAAAGTGACCCGTGAACTACAGGCGATGGGTGGCACCCATGCGGATGAGGTGGTCGAAGCCGTCAATTTCAATGACCCGTCCCAGACCGTGATCGCTGGCAGCAAAGTGGCGGTTGAAAAAGCCTGTGAGTGGCTGAAGGCCAACGGTGCAAAACGTGCCCTGCCACTGCCGGTGTCTGCGCCTTTTCACGCCAGCCTGATGAAGCCTGCAGCCGACCGGTTGCGTGAGCGGTTGGAGGATACCGAGTTTGGGTCGCCACAAATCGCCCTGATCAATAATATCGATGTGGCATTGGAGACTGATGCGGACAAAATCCGCGACGCGCTTTATCGCCAGGCATTTGGCCCAGTGCGCTGGGTGGAATGTATACAAGCGGTCAAGGCGCGCGGGATTGAAACAGTCGTGGAATGCGGACCTGGCAAGGTTCTGGCGGGACTGGTCAAGCGCATCGATGGCGGCATGACCGGCTTGGCCGTGTTTGACCGGGCGAGCCTTGACGATGCAAAAATCAAATTGACGGGAGCCGATGCATGAGCGAAGTTCAGTTCGCGGGACAGGTTGCAGTGGTTACCGGCGCCTCGCGCGGCATTGGCGCCTGTATTGCATTTGAGCTTGCCCGCCTGGGCCTCAAAGTGGTAGGTACTGCAACGACTGACGAAGGTGCAGCGAAAATCAGCGCTGCACTGGCCGGGTTTCCAGCATGCGTCGGCAAGAATTTGAATGTCACTGACGGTTCAGCGGTTGATGGCCTGATCGAAGCGGTCGTCAAAGAGCATGGTGCCCTGCATGTGCTGGTCAACAACGCAGGCATCACCCGCGACAACCTGGCCATGCGCATGAAGGATGATGACTGGGATGCCGTGCTGGACACCAACCTCAAGGGTGCGTTTCGAATGAGCCGCGCCGTCATGCGCACCATGATGAAACAGCGCTATGGGCGCATTGTCAATATAACTTCGGTGGTGGGTGCGTCCGGAAATCCGGGTCAGGCCAACTATGCAGCGGCCAAAGCAGGCGTTGCCGGCATGACACGGGCACTTGCTCGTGAGTTGGGCTCGCGCAATATCACCGTCAACTGTGTTGCCCCCGGCTTCATCGAGACCGACATGACTACCGGACTTTCCGAAGATCAGCAAAAATCGCTGTTGGGGCAGATTCCGTTGGGTCATTTGGGCCAGCCTGCCGATGTTGCACATGCGGTCGCTTACCTGGCGTCACCTCAGGCGGCTTACGTGACCGGGCAGGAACTGCATGTCAACGGTGGCATGTACATGTAGAAACCGCAGAAATCAAGCCGATTTATCCGTTCGGCAGTCTGCATTGGGGAATACGTCCTAGGCGCGGCTAAAATCACGGATTCTTTTACAACCCTTCGAGGGAACTCATGAGCGATATTGAAGCACGCGTTAAAAAAATCATTGCCGAACAACTTGGTGTTGAAGAATCCCAAGTCACCAACGAAAAAGCCTTTGTGGCCGATTTGGGTGCAGATTCACTGGATACCGTTGAACTGGTGATGGCGCTCGAAGATGAGTTTGGCATCGAAATTCCGGACGAAGACGCTGAGAAAATCACGACCGTCCAAAACGCGGTGGATTACGCTTCTAGCCACAAGAAGGCCTAAGCGCCGAGGTCGAGCGTCACTATGTCCCGCCGTCGCGTTGTAGTCACCGGATTGGGTTGTATAAGCCCGGTCGGCAATTCGGTGGCCGAGTCGTGGGCTGCACTGTTGGCCGGGCGGTCTGGCATTGACGTCATCACCGGTTTTGATGCCAGCAATTTCGCCTGCAGGTTCGCGGGTGAAGTCAAAGGGTTCAATATTGGGGACTACATCCCCGAGAAAGAAGCCCGCCACATGGACCGTTTCATCCATCTAGGGCTCGCTGCGGCGTGCCAGGCGGTGGTCGATTCCGGTTTGCCCTTGGGCGACGCGCTCAGTGAAGAAGAGGCAGTGCGCATAGGTTGCGTCATCGGTTCTGGCATTGGCGGCTTGCCGTTGATTGAGGCAACCCACACTGAGTTGACGAACCGAGGCCCGCGCCGCATCACGCCATTTTTCGTGCCGGGCTCGATCATCAATTTGATTGCCGGCCACGTGTCGATAAAGTATGGCTTCAAAGGCCCGAATATCGCGATTGCAACGGCCTGCACAACGGGGCTGCACTGTATTGGCGATGCGGGTCGGATGATCGAATACGGCGATGCCGACGTCATGGTTGCCGGCGGATCCGAGTCCACCGTGTCTCCCTTGGGCATTGGTGGGTTTGCGGCCATGCGTGCGCTTTCTACCCGAAACGATGACCCCAAAACGGCCAGCCGTCCCTGGGACAAAGACCGTGATGGTTTCGTACTGGGTGAAGGTGCGGGTGTGATGGTGCTGGAAGAATACGAACATGCCAGGGCCCGTGGTGCAAAAATCTATGCTGAGCTGGCGGGCTTTGGGATGAGTGGCGACGCTGGGCACATCACCGCGCCGAACATGGACGGCCCCCGGCGCGCCATGCTATCGGCACTGCGCAACGCCAGCGTGAACGCTGATTCGGTGAACTACGTGAACGCACACGGCACCTCCACGCCGCTGGGTGACACCAACGAAACTCATGCCGTCAAGGCTGCGTTTGGCGAGCACGCCAAAAAACTGGTAGTGAATTCCACCAAGTCCATGACGGGACATTTGCTCGGCGGAGCTGGTGGCATTGAATCGGTTTTCACCGTGCTTGCGGTGCATCACCAAAAGAGTCCGCCAACCATCAATATTTTCAACCAGGATCCTGATTGCGACCTGGACTACTGCGCCAATACCGCCAGAGACCTCAAGATAGATGTTGCCGTCAAGAACAATTTTGGTTTTGGCGGAACGAATGGGACACTCGTTTTCAAACGGGTTTGAGCCGGGCCTGCCTTGGGTACGATTTGCGCACGCTCCTTTTCTGCGCTTGCGGGACCCTATGCGCTCTAAAACCAAAAGTGCACCGGCAACCCGGTATCCGGTCGCAAATTCGCGGCTGCAAGTCTATTTTTTGGGCAGTATCTGGGTCTGTGGCGCTTTGGTTGGCCTGTTTTGGAGTCTGACAGCGCCCATTTCCTTTTGGCGCCTTTGGGCCGCAATGGTCGCCATTGTTGTTGCGGCCGGTGCAGCGGTTTGGGGCATAAAACGGGCATGCAAAGGTTCGTTGCGTTGGGATCGCCATGCCTGGACGTTGTCGCCGACCAGGTCACCCACTGATGATCAACCTTCCTTGATCGGTACATTGACTGTGCACCTGGACCTTCAGAATTTCTTGTTGGTGCGTTTCCAGTCTGACGACGGCCCGAAGCGATGGATATGGCTGGATCGAGGCGCCGGACCACGGGCGTGGCTGGCGTTGCGACGGGCGGTCTACTCACCGAAGGCAAATAGCGATTTGAAACGGTTGAACTCACCCTCATTTGAGGCCCGCGAGGACACGCGATGACGTTGCCCGGGGTGCAAATTGAAGCAGTAGCTGCTGACAGCGACTTGATGCTGGTCGAGCGTACGGTCGCAGGAGACGACCGGGCGTTTGAACTCCTGGTGATCAAGTACCAACGCCGGATACAGCGCCTCATAGGCAGGATGGTGCGGGATGTGGACCTGGTTGAAGACATTGCCCAGGAGACCTTTATCCGGGCCTACAAGGCATTGCACCAATTCAGGGGAGACGCCCAGTTCTATACATGGCTGTACCGGATCGCTGTCAATACCGCGAAAAAGTCATTGTTGGAACTCAAACGCGATTTGACGGTTTCAGAAAGCTTTTTCAAAACCGACGATGACGATGAAACTAAAACGTCGAGAAATGAACCAATAGCTGATGAAACGCCCGAATCGGTGTACGCCGCCAAGGAAATCGCGGCCATGGTGAACACGGCGTTGGCGGCGCTGCCAGAGGACCTTCGACAGGCAGTGACTTTGCGCGAAATTGAAGGTTTGAGCTATGAGGAAATATCTGCGGCCATGAATTGCCCCATAGGCACGGTGCGTTCACGCATTTTCCGGGCGCGTGAAGCAATTTCCGCCAAAGTAAAACCAATGCTGGAAAACCAGTCCGGAAAGCGATGGTAGCCATGTTGGCAGTTGGCGGGTTTGTCTGGATGATCGACCAGGCCGGTCGTTAGGAGAAGAGCTATGAGTGAAGACTTGAACAAAAATCGCGAACAGGTAAGCGCGCTGGCTGATGGACAGTTGCGTGGTTTGGAGTTTGCGCAAACAGTGGAAATGATCGGTGCCAGGAGCGAGCTGCGATCGTCATGGCACGCCTACCATGTGATTGGCGATGTGCTGCGTTCAAGTGAATTGGTGCAGAGTTCCGATGATGTGGGCTTTGTGGCCCGATTTCAATCGCGCCTGGCCATTGAAATTGGCGGGTCTACAGTCAAGCCGTTTGTGCAATCAGGCTCTGAAATGCCGGTGGACGTTGATTCGGTACCGTTAAATGGGCACCAGTTTGCGCAGGTATTAGAACGACCATCAGTTGCGACAAGCGCAAACGAATCTAATTTTCGTTGGAAACTCGTGGCTGGTTTTGCCTCTGTCGCCGCAGTGGTGGCCATCGGATGGAGTGCAGTCAGCGGGTTGCATGACCAAAGCGGTCGAAGCGACGGTGGGCAATTGGCAAACACTTCGTTGCCTGCGCTTGGCGCATCTTCTGTTGTTGCAAGCCTGCCCGCGATCTCGACCCAAACGGTCAACATTGCCGGCTCCGGCCCTGCGGTAATGATCCGTGATCCCAATTTGGATGCATTGCTGGCTGCACACAAGCAGTTTGGCGGAACATCGGCCTTGCAAATGCCGACGGGTTTCCTTCGAAACGCCACCTTTGAAAGCACGGGTCGGTGAAGGTGTCAAGGCCCTCAGCCGCGACCTGTTGGAAGCTGGAAATTCTGCGATGACCTTTGCTGTGGCGCGCACTTTCTGCCGTCGTAATTTAGCGCTTTTGTGTCGGGCAGTTGGCATGGTGCTTCTCGTTGCGATGTCATTCGGCGCAAATATAGTATTGGCCCAAGTTGGTATTGGTCCAACTGCTGCGCCGGTTGTACCCGCCTCCGCCGCCATTGCACTGGAGGGAAAACTACCCGAGCGCAATGTGTCTGAATGGCTGGTGCGAATGCACGAGGCATCGCGCAAACGGGCGTATATCGGCACGTTTGTTGTCTCGTCCAGCAACAGCATGTCAAGTTCGCGCATTTGGCATGTCTGCGATGGTGAGCAGCAGATGGAACGGGTCGAAGCCCTGACGGGCGCGCCCCGCTCAACGCTTCGGCGCAACGATGAGGTCGTCACCTTCTTCAGGGACAGCAAAACAGCGCTCGCTGAAAAACGTGAATCGCTCGGACTGTTTCCAAATTTGCTCAAGGGCAATCAATCTGCAATAGCCCAATACTACGGCGCGAGACAATTGGGCGTAGAGCGCGTGGCAGGCTATGAGGCTGACGTTGTCTTGCTGCAGGCCAAAGACAACCTGAGGTTTGGATACCGCGTCTGGAGCGAGAGAAAAAGCGGACTGGTGATCAAGTTGCAGACACTGGATGTGGATGGGCGTGTGCTTGAACAGGCGGCGTACTCGGAGTTGCAGCTTGATGCGCCGGTCAGCATGAGCAAGCTCTCACAAATGATGGCCAACGTGGAAGGTTACAAAGTCGCCAAATCCGAGATGACAAAGACGACAGCATGGGCAGAGGGTTGGCAGCTGAAAAACCCGGTGGCTGGCTTCAAGCCTATGAGTTGCTTCAAGCGGTCCGTTGCGTCAGCCGACGGAGTTGGCGCCGAAGCGGCTCTGCAGTGGATTTTTTCCGATGGCCTGGCGTCGGTCTCCCTGTTCGTAGAGAATTTTGACCGTCTTCGCCACTCGCAGGAGGGGCAGGGTGCCATGGGTGCAACGCATTCACTGACCCGTCGATTGACAGAAAAACCCGCAGACAAATCCGCAGATAAGGGTGGCGACTGGTGGTTGACGGTGGTGGGCGAAGTTCCGGCGCACGTGCTGTCAAGTTTCGCGCAGGGTCTTGAGCGGAAAAAATAGATCCCCAATTGAGGTAAGTTTCTTGACTTCCCTGTATCAACCACAGTAGCTGTCATCCCGGCTTGAACCAATCGCGTTGAGATCACTCAAAGTCAAGCTGTTCTCCCTGAATTGTTGAATGTTGCATTGAAAGGTCAAAGATGTCTTTAGTAGGTTCGAACAAATTGGTTTCGCTGTTAGGTGCGGTGGCATGGTCTGCCACAGTGCTTTTGATGCCGCTGTCGCCCGCAACCGCGCAGGTGCGAACTCTGCCCGACTTCACTGATCTGGTCGAGCAAGTGGGCCCATCAGTCGTGAATATTCGGACGCTGGAAAAGGTCACAGCGCGACAGGCAGGGCCGGGCTCGGGAGGAAATTCCAACGAAGAAGAAATGCTGGAGTTTTTCCGGCGATTTGGCGTGCCCATCCCCAACGCGCCGCGCCAGGGCCCCAGGCCCAACCGGCCCCAGCAACCACAAGACGAAGAGCAACCTCGGGGCGTTGGGTCGGGTTTCATCCTGACGGCTGACGGCTTCATCATGACCAATGCGCACGTCGTTGATGGTGCGGACGAGGTGCTGGTCACCCTGACCGACAAGCGCGAATTCAAGGCCAAGATCGTCGGCTTCGACAAGCGCAGTGATATTGCCGTCGTCAAGATTGAAGCTGCCGGATTGCCTGCCGTCAAAACGGGTGATGTAAGTCGGCTCAAGGTTGGCGAATGGGTTATGGCTATCGGCTCACCATTTGGACTGGAAAATACCGTGACGGCTGGCATTGTGAGCGCCAAGCAGCGCGAAACCGGGGACTATTTGCCGTTTATCCAGACTGACGTTGCCATCAATCCGGGTAATTCGGGCGGCCCCTTGATCAACATGCGTGGAGAAGTTGTCGGCATCAACAGCCAGATCTATTCGCGATCCGGCGGATTTATGGGAATCTCGTTTGCCATTCCGATGGATGAAGCGGTGCGCGTGAGCGACCAGTTGCGTTCAAGCGGCCGGGTCTCGCGGGGTCGGATCGGGGTTCAAATTGACCAAGTTACCAAAGACATCGCTGAATCTATTGGCCTTGGTAAACCGCAGGGTGCTCTGGTACGGGGTGTAGAGACTGGTTCGCCTGCGGAAAAAGCTGGTGTTGAGGCAGGCGACATCATCACAAAGTTTGAAGGCAAGCCCATTGACAAGTCAATCGACTTGCCCCGCCTGGTGGGCGCAATCAAACCTGGCACCAAAAGCACCCTGACCGTTTTTCGCCGCGGCGGCACCAAAGACCTCAGCATTGTGATTGGCGAGCTGGAGCCGGACAAGGTCGCTCGCAAGGCGCCGGATCGGGAAGAGAAACCCAAAACCACCGTAGCGGCCCAATTGTTGGGGCTGACCGTAGCCGATCTGACCGAGGCGCAGAAAAAGGAGATCAAGGTCAAGGGCGGTGTAAAAGTGGAGGCTGCTGTTGAAGGCAGCGCCCGTGCCGGTTTGCGCGAGGGTGATGTGATTGTGGCGATTGCAAACGTGGAGATCACCAGTGTCAAGGAATTCGATGCAGCAGTTGCAAAGGTCGACAAATCGAAAGCGATCAATGTACTGTTTCGCCGAGGGGAGTGGGCACAATACGCGTTGATTCGCCCGACACGCTGACCGCATCGTCTATCAAAGGCCCCCAAACCCGAGTCAGGGTTGGGGGCTTTTGTCTGTTTTGAGATTGAAACGGCGACGAAAAAAATATTTTTTTAAATCATTGAGGCGTTATTAAGTTCGTAATCACTAACATTTGAATTGCTGTTTTGTGATTTTGGTTAGAATGGAGGTCGCCATGGTCTGCTTCCGGGTATATCAAAGGTGTCAAAAACCACATGGTGGGATGATTTGAAACGCCCCACAGCCGGTCCACAGATCACCCACATGTTGTCCAAGGTTCATCCCAATAAATTGTTAATAAGCTGTGCATAAATTTCGTGTTGCTGTGTCGCAACGACCCGTATCGGGCACTTTCCTGGCTTCACCTTTCAGTCTTTTTGCCTACAATGAAGTTCCAACCTTCGCAGTTGCCAAAGATTGTTGGTTCAGGGCGCGCCGTTTCACGACGCGCCCTTTTTTCTTGGCCGTTCCTTTTAATTCAATCACTTGAAGCCATTCGTTGATGAATCACATCAGAAATTTTTCGATCATCGCGCACATTGACCATGGCAAATCAACCCTCGCTGATCGTTTGATACAGCGTTGCGGCGGCCTGCAGGAACGTGAAATGCAAGCGCAGGTTCTTGACTCGATGGACATCGAGAAAGAGCGTGGGATAACCATCAAGGCGCAGACCGCATCACTCAAATACACGGCCCAAAACGGCGAGATCTACAACCTCAACTTGATCGACACGCCGGGGCATGTTGACTTCTCTTATGAGGTCTCACGCTCGCTGTCTGCGTGCGAGGGCGCGCTATTGGTGGTCGATGCAAGTCAAGGTGTTGAAGCGCAGACAGTTGCCAACTGCTATACAGCCCTTGAGCTGGGTGTTGAAGTCGTACCGGTGTTGAACAAGATGGATCTGCCCAATGCCGATCCTGACAATGCGCGCCTGGAAATCGAAGACGTGATCGGCATTGATGCGACGCATGCGATTCCGTGCTCGGCCAAGACCGGAATGGGCATCGAAGAAATTCTGGAGGCCATCGTCGCGCGAATTCCTGCACCCAAAGGCAATCCCGACGGCGCATTGCGCGCGATGATCGTTGACAGCTGGTTTGACAATTATGTGGGCGTGGTCATGCTGGTGCGCGTCGTTGACGGTCGGCTGGCCAAGGGTGAGCGGATCAAGATGATGGCCACGCAGACCACCTACAACGCCGACAGCCTGGGTGTCTTCACGCCCGCAAATGAGCCGCGAAATTCACTCGAAGCGGGCGAGGTGGGCTACATCATTGCTGGAATCCGGGAGTTGCAGGCTGCCAAAGTGGGTGACACCATTACCTTGATCAGGCCCGGCACGGGCGGCGCAGCCGCAACCGCGACTGAGGCATTGCCCGGCTTCAAGGAGATTCAGCCGCAGGTATTTGCCGGTCTGTACCCGACTGAGTCCAATCAGTATGAGGGCCTTCGCGACAGCCTTGAGAAGCTCAAGCTCAACGACTCTTCCCTTCACTATGAACCCGAGGTCAGTCAGGCATTGGGTTTTGGTTTTCGCTGTGGCTTTCTCGGACTGCTGCACATGGAGATCGTCCAGGAGCGCCTCGAACGTGAGTTTGACCAGGACCTGATCACCACCGCTCCGAGCGTGGTGTACCAGGTCGTCGGCGTTGATGGCACCGTGAGAATGGTGGAGAACCCGTCCAAGATGCCCGATCAGGGGCGCCTGGATGAAATCCGCGAACCGATTGTGACGGTGCACCTTTACATGCCGCAGGAATACGTGGGCGCGGTCATGACGCTGGCCAACCAGAAGCGCGGCGTTCAGATGAACATGGCCTACCACGGTCGCCAGGTCATGCTGACCTATGAGATGCCGCTGGCGGAGATCGTGCTTGATTTCTTTGACAAGCTCAAATCGGTTTCGCGCGGCTACGCTTCCATGGATTACGAATTCAAGGAATACCGGGCGGCTGATGTGGTCAAAGTCGACATTCTCCTCAACTCGGAGAAAGTCGACGCCCTGTCAATCATCGTGCACCGCTCGCAATCCCAGTACCGGGGTCGAGCGGTCGTCGCGAAAATGCGCGAGGTGATTTCACGCCAGATGTTCGACGTCGCAATCCAGGCCGCTATCGGGGCAAACATAATTGCCCGTGAGACAATCAAAGCCCTGCGCAAGAACGTGATCGCCAAGTGCTACGGCGGCGATATTTCCCGTAAACGCAAACTCCTGGACAAACAAAAAGAAGGCAAGAAGCGCATGAAGCAGATCGGTTCGGTTGAGGTGCCGCAAGAGGCATTTTTGGCAATTTTGCAGGTTGAAGACTGATGCAGATCCTGACATCCTTGATTCTGGCGGCGTTTGCCGGATACGCCGGCGCCTGGTACCTTGGCGTTGTCGAGGGCAATTTCGCACTGCTTCTGTTTCTGGCGACTGTCGTTACCGGCATTTACTGGCTGGCCGAGCGGTTTTACTTTCTGCCGCAGCGGGAGCGAGCTGCATTGACACTTGAATCTGAAGCCGCATCCCGGCGAGCCAGCCTGAACCAGATGGGTATCAAGCAGGTTGACATGGACGTGACGAACGCCAAAACGCAACTGCTGCAACAGCCCTGGTGGCTGGACTGGACAGCCGGGTTGTTCCCGGTGATCATTGCCGTCTTTCTGTTGCGTTCCTTCCTGTTTGAACCATTCAAGATTCCTTCTGGTTCCATGATTCCTACCCTGCAGGTCGGAGACCTGATCCTGGTGAATAAATTCCATTATGGCGTGCGCCTGCCGGTGATCAACCTGAAGTTGTCCGAGGGCAACAAGCCGCAGCGCGGCGACGTCATGGTGTTCAGGTATCCGCCCAAGCCCAGCGTGGACTACATCAAGCGGGTTGTAGGCTTGCCCGGCGACGAAGTGGCGTATGCCAACAAGCGGTTGACCATCAACGGCAAGCCGGTCAGCACGACCCAACTGCCAGAATTTTTCGATGCTGACGTGACCCGCTATTTCCCGCAGTATGAAGAGCAGTTGGGTGATGCCAGGCACCGGCTGCTCAACGACGACAGCCGCCGCGGCGGCATATCTGAGGCGGAGGTGATGGACTTCCCAAATCGTCAAAATTGCCGTTACAGTGTCGAAGGCATGGCGTGCAAGGTGCCAGAAGGTCACTATTTCACGATGGGTGACAATCGCGACAATTCGCTGGATTCACGCTATTGGGGCTTTGTACCCGACAAAAATATTGTGGGCCGGGCATTCTTTGTCTGGATGAATTTTGGCAATCTCTCGCGGATCGGGTCCTTCAATTGATCGCGTTGGTTCAAATTCGGTTCTTCTGAGAAAAGGTCATTTATGCGCATTCCGTACAGATCCAGGTCCAGCCAGCGTGGCATTTCGTTTTTCGGTTTGGTCTTTGTCGGGGGCCTGCTGGCCATGGTCGGTGTGATTGCGGCGCAGGTTTTCCCCACTTTCCTCGAATACCAGGCCATAGGCAAGGCCGCCAACAAGGCCAGCGTGGGCAATTCGGTGGCAGAGGTCCGCAATCTGTTCGACAAGCAGTCGGCCGTTGACGATTTCAAGTCAGTCACTGGCAAAGACCTGGAAGTGACCAAAGAGGGTGACAAAACCGTCGTCAGGTTTGCCTACCAGCGCGAAATTCACCTGGCAGGGCCCGCCTTCCTGACGCTCAAGTACACAGGCCGCTCCAAATGATGCCGTTGCGCCTGAGTCAACACGCGTGAGCGATGCGCTGGCTGAGTTGCAGCGCCGCCTGCAACACCCGTTTGCCAACGCCTCTTTGCTCAGTCAGGCGCTGACCCACCGCAGTTTCTCCAGCGACCACAACGAGCGCCTCGAGTTTTTGGGTGACTCGGTGCTGAGCCTTGCAGTGTCCGACCTGCTTTACCGGCGCTTGAGTGCATTGCCCGAGGGCGATCTGTCCCGGGTGCGCGCCAACCTGGTTCGCCAGGAAACCCTGCATCAACTCTCGGTCGAGCTGGGCCTGCCCGACGTGATCCGGCTGGGCGAGGGTGAAATGCGCTCTGGCGGGCAAAAGCGCCCTTCGATTTTGGCTGACGTGCTGGAGGCCGTCATCGGCGCTGTCTACCTGGATGGCGGTTTCGCCGTTGCGCAGTCGTTGGTTCACCGCTTGTTTCAATCGATTGAAATCAACCCTACGATGGAGGCCATCGGCAAAGACCCCAAAACCGAACTGCAGGAGTGGCTGCAGGGCCGCAAGTTGAAATTGCCTTTGTACCGTGTGGTTGTCACATTGGGTGCGGCGCACAAGCAAACGTTTGACGTTGAATGTGAAATCATCGAACTCAATTTGGCCGAACGCGGCATTGGCGGATCGCGCCGCGCAGGCGAACAAGCCGCCGCCCTTGCCATGTTGCAAACCCTCCGGTCAAAGACCACATCATGAACAGCAAAAATCCTGCCTCCGCGCCCCTTCAAAAAGTTGCCGCCAAAGCCAAACCGGCAACTGCTGCCAGGGCAGCGCCCAAGGCACCCGCAAAAGCTGCAGCCAAGGCCGTCCCAAAAAAAGTTGCAAGGAGTATCGCCCCAGAAAGCGCCCAAGGACCGCAAGACCTGGAAAGCATGATCGCCGGCATGCTGAAAACGCCCACGGCACCCGCTGTCGCCGATGCCTGCGGCGAGCCCGTCGCGGGGCAGCGTTGCGGCCTGATCGCCATCGTTGGCAAGCCCAATGTCGGAAAATCGACGCTGCTGAATGCCCTGGTGGGGCAAAAAATCAGCATCACTTCGCGCAAGGCCCAAACCACCCGCCATCGCATCACCGGCATGCGCACGCAGGGTGCAACCCAGTTTGTATTCGTCGATACGCCCGGCTTCCAGACCCGTCACAACAACGCCTTGAACCGCGCACTGAACAAGACCGTCAAAGGTGCCGTCGGCGATGTGGATCTGATTCTGTTCGTGGTGGAGGCGGGCAGGTTCAACCAGGCCGACGCCAAAGTTCTAGCGCTGTTGGGCAAAGACATCCCCACGCTGCTGGTGGCCAACAAGCTTGACGAGGTCACCCGCCGCGCTGACATCGCACCTTGGCTGCAAGGCATGCAGACGAAGGGTGATGGCCACGCATTTGCCGAGTTTGTGCCGATGTCGGCCAAAAACGCCAAAGATATTGAGCGGCTGCTGACCATCTGCGAGAAATACCTGCCCGAGCAAGCCTGGCGGTACGCCGAAGATGAGTTGACTGACCGCAGCGAGAAATTTCTCGCCAGCGAGACCGTCCGTGAAAAGCTTTTTCGTCTGACCGGTGATGAGTTGCCCTACACCTCCACTGTGGTGATCGACAAGTTTGAAGAAGAACCGGGGCGGGGCAAGCAGAAGCGCCTGGTCAAGATTGCCGCCACCATCGTGGTGGAGCGCGACACCCATAAAGCCATGGTGATCGGCGACAAGGGCGAGCGCATCAAGCGCATCGGCACCGAGACCCGGGTCGAACTCGAAAAACTCATGGACGCCAAAGTCTTCATCGAGATGTGGGTCAAAGTGCGCTCTGGCTGGGCCGATGACGAAGCTCGCGTTCGCAGTTTTGGCTACGAATAGCGTGTGGCCACGAACCGCATTTCTGACGAGCCTGCTTACGTTCTGCACCGCTATGACTGGAGCGAGTCCAGCCTGATCCTGGAAGTGTTTACCCGAAACCAGGGGCGAATCGCGCTGGTTGCCAAAGGGGCCAAAAAGCCCAGCTCCAATTTCCGCCCCATTTTGCTGCCC
>JANOMD010000458.1:0-3598 GCA_031420135.1 Rhodoferax sp.
GATACCGCTGTCCAGCATCACATCGGCCCGGCCATTAACCCGCTCCACAATGCGCGGCAGCGCGATGATCGGCGCGATGGCGCTGTCCAGGTTGCGGCCGCCGTGATTGGAGACGATCACCGCGTCCACGCCACACTGGACAGCTTTGTCCGCGTCGTCCTCATCCAGCACACCCTTGATCATCAGGGGGCCGGACCAGAGGCGCCGCAGCTCGCGCAGATCATCCCAGGTCAACGAATCGTTTTTGGGCAAAGCGCGCTGCTTGACCGGGGTGCCCATCAGCGACTGGCGCAAGGCATCGGGCAGATTCTCGAACTGCGGCATGCCTGAAGCCAGCAGGTAGCGCAGCATGACCTGCACCAGCCAGCGTGGGTGCGTCGCCAAATCCAGCGCGTTGCGTCGGTTCAGGCCAAACGGCAGGGCAAAACCATTGTGCTGGTTGTATTCGCGGTTGGGCGCGGCAGCGGTGTCAACCGTCACAATCAGCGCTTCAAAACCAGCCACCTTGGCGCGCTGCACCAACTGGTGTGACATGGCCCGGTCTGGCCACATATAGAGCTGAAACCAAAGCCGACCACCGGCCTCGTGCGCGACCTGCTCCATCGAATTGATGGAATAGGTGGAGAGCGAAAAAGGAACGCCCGCGCGGGCGGCAGCCTTGGCAATCTCGACTTCGCCGTTGTGGCACAGCAGGCCGGCCGCGCCCGTGGGGGCGATGGCCAGCGGCATCGCGCAGGGCTTGCCAAACAATGAGGTCGCCATCGACCGCTGCGACACATCCACCAGCACTTTGGGTTTCAAGCCAATGCGCTCGAAAGCGGCGCGGTTGTTGACCAAAGCCAGTTCGTCTTCGGTGCCGCGATCCACGTAGTCGAACACACCGCGCGGCAGCCGCTTGCGCGCCGCTTCGCGCAAGTCGTGGTAATTGAAAACGGATGAAAGCGGATTCGTCAAAATTCAATTCGGCCGAGCGGCCAGTTGCGATGCTTGTAACGACTGCAAAGCCTGAAGCGGAAATTGCAGCACCAGCACTTCAGCGCCCGTGGACCCAGCCGTCAGCGCCAATTGTTCGTCGGCAGAGACAAATGCCACGGCAAGCGACGGGCCTTCGACCTGCGCCAGCTGCACAGAACCCTGCGTGACAACATAAAACCGACCGCCATAGGCGTGATTTGATGCAAGCAGATGCGACTGCCCCGGTGCCACCCGCAGCAGGTGCGCGGCCAGGCCATCGGCACGCGCAGCGATCAACACTTCCACCGTCGTATCAGTCAGTTGCGCCAAGTCCTCGGCACTGATGCTGCCTTTGGGCGCGCCGTGCTGTTGCTCGCGCTTCAGGCCCGGTTGCATGCGCTCACGCGAGCCCGGTTTGTGCAGGTACCAAGCGCCAGTGTCGCCCGCCATGCGCAGCGTGAGGTAGGACACGCCGGCCTCGCGGGCAACGATGGGGCCGTAGCCGGTCTCAGGAGCCGAATAATGCACACACAGGGGTTTGACCGCATGGCTGCCAATGCTGCCATGGCCGGCCATCACCACCTGGAACTGGTGCTCCTCGTGGTAATGCGGCGGGGTCACCCAATTCGGATCCTGTTCGACCAAAAAGGCCTGTTCCCCTGGCTGCCTGGTCTGGCTGGTGGCAATCAGGTCAGTGATGTGGCCTTCAAACGTGTCTTTGCGAAAGTACCTGCGGCCGGACTTGGCCTGCTCCAAGGTTTGTAGCTTGATCATGTGAAGTTTCCTTTCAAAACCATCATCCTATCTCGGGTGTCTCGGCTATCTCGGCTATCTCGAAAGCATCAATCAATCGATCAGACCGGCACTTCTGGCCGCGCTGACTTGGGCCGGGTTCAACCACGGCCCCAATATTTCATGGGCGGCGGCGGAGTTCCAGGGTCGATGCGCCTGCGGCTTGGGTGGCACGCTTCGGCTGAAGCGCGGCGCCGGCGCGGGTTGGGTCACGCCGTCTATTTCGATGTAGGTGCCGCGTTCGCGCAGGTGCGGATGCTGCGGCGCTTCGTCAATCGTCAACACCGGCGCAAAGCAGGATTCACTGCCTTCAAAGGCGCTGCACCATTCGTCACGGGTGCGGGACTTGATCTTGCGGGCGATCTGGACCTTGGTGGCGACCCAGGTGTCGCGCGTCCACTGGTCGGCCAACAACGCCTCCAGACCCAACACGCGAAGCGCTTGCGCATAAAACTTGGATTCCACCGCACCCACGGTCACCCACTTGCCGTCCGCGCATTCATACACGTCATAAAACGGCGCGCCCGAGTCGGTGATGTTGGTGCCGCGCTGGTTGGACATCATGCCTGCCGCAAATGTGCCGTGCGGTTGCGTCATCAACGAGGCCACACCGTCCACCATGGCGGCATCCACCACCTGGCCTTTGCCGGAGGATTTCATTTCGTACAGCGCCGCCAGGATTCCCATTACCAGGTACAGGGTGCCTCCGCCAAAATCCCCCACCAGGTTGATCGGCGGTGCCGGTGGCTGCCCAGCGCGGCCAAAGGCGTGCAATGCGCCAGTCAACGCAATGTAGTTGATGTCATGCCCCACCGTGTTGGCCAGCGGGCCGGTTTGCCCCCAACCGGTGATGCGCCCGTAGATCAGTTTGGGGTTTTTGGCCAGGCATACATCCGGGCCCAGGCCCAGCCGCTCGGCCACACCGGGCCGATAGCCCTCCATCAACACGTCCGAACTGGCGATGAGATCCAGCACGAAATCCACCGCTGCGGGCTGTTTCAAGTCGAGCGGGATGGCGCACCTGTTGCGCAGCAGCAAGTCGAACTTCGGCGGGCGCGGCACCCCCAGGCCATGCGCTTCCTTGCGGTCAACCCGCAGTACCGTGGCGCCCATGTCGGCCAGCAGCATGGCCGCCATAGGACCCGGGCCGATGCCGGCCAGCTCAATCACTTTCAAACCGTGCAAGGGTCCCATGTCAGTGGTGCGCAAGGGGGGTGGTCAGAACGGCGCGAACTCTTTGCCCAGCAGGTCCCGCGCGATGATGCCCAGGTGCACTTCGCGCGGGCCGTCGGCCGACTCCATGCCCAGGCAGTCGCGCAGGCGCTGCTCGTGCGGCAGGTCTTTGGCCCAGCCGTAATGGCCGTTCAGGCGCATGCAGGTGTACAGGGCTTCGTTGGCGGTTTTCACGCCAAACCATTTGGCCATGGACGACTCGGCATCGTGGCGCAGGCCCTTGTCCTTGAGCGACAGCGCCCGGTAACACAACATGCGGGCGGCCTCCAGCTTGGTGGCTTCGGTCGCGAGTTCATTGGCCACGCCTTGCCATTTGGAGGCGGATTTGCCCATGATCTGGCGCGTCTTGAGGTATTCCATGGTTTCTTCCAGTGACTTCTGCGCGGCGCCGATACACGCCAGCGGCACGAAATTGCGGTTGTAACCAATGATCGTCATGGCCCAGATAAAACCTTCGTTCTCCTTGCCGATCATGTTGCGCGCCGGGATGCGCACGTTGTCAAAAAACATGCTGCCGCCGCGGTCCAGCTTTTGCCCCATGCGTTCAAAATTTGAGGTGGAGAGGCCAGGCGTGTCGGTCGGCACCAGGAAGAACGACAGCCCCCTGGGGCCTGGCTTG
>JANOMD010000459.1:0-2710 GCA_031420135.1 Rhodoferax sp.
CGTAACTCGCCCTATGTGTCATTCACCAAAGCCGATTCAAAGAACGAGCCGCGCGACTACACGCCAAAGCTGACTGAGCCGCTGCCGTTGCCAAAGAATCAGCGATGGCGGCAAGGGAAAAATATTAAGTGAACAGTGTTGAGACTTGACCCCAAGACTTTTGACCCCGTGTCTTCTTCAGCGCGCAACATCGCTTTCAAGCAGCAACCGGACATAGCGCGTGTACGGTATCCCCTTGGCCTTGGCCTTGGCCTTGGCCTTCAAAGCATCCAGCAAGTTTTGGGGGAGGCGCATGTTCAGCGCCGCAGCCTTCGGCTCAAACTCAAAATTCATCGGCTTGAAACCCGACAGGTCATAGACCGAAAGGTCTGCCGTGTCAACGAATCGCTGCGCATCCGCATCGCTGCGCAGTGATGGCATCGGCTTAGATTTGGCTTTCATAGTGATCGATCTCCTTTTGGTGCATGTAGCGGGCACTGATGGGGCGAAGCAGGGTCTGACCGTCAATCTTGCGCAGCATAAACACCAGAAAGACGTAGCGCCCCGCCCCCGTCATTCCGATGGCTCTCATACGTGGCTCATCCGGGTGAGGATCTGCCATGACCGCAGGCGTTCCCATCAGAACGTGCTCGACTTCTTCGCGGGAAACGCCATGCTTGCCGCACTTCGGCCTGTTGCCTTCATCCCAGTCGAATCCCGCTATCTCCACGCTTTAATTATACGCGTTTGTATACACAATTGACCCGCCCTGGAACCCGCCGCAATGTTGCCCGGATTCTGGAGCTGCATGGCCACTCTTTGGCTTCCCGCACCACGCCCGCGCGCACGGGGTTGAGCACCACATACCGTGCCAGCTCCAGCAGGTAGTTGTCCTCGTCAACCAAAATGGCCTTGAAGCGCCCTTGGAACACATGCCCCACGCGCCCATGCGGGCGTGCGGTTGGCGAACTGGGTATAGACACCGTTGAGCTGGCGCATGCCGGCTGACAGGTTGGCATCGGGCATCTGCACCAGCAGGTGGTAATGGTTGTCCATCATGCAACATCATGCGATGGGCTTGCACAGACCCGTTGAAGCGTTTGCAGACCTGCGCCAGGACACTCAGCCAAGCCTGACGATCAGCGTCATCAAGGTAGCTGTCCTCGCGCCGATCACCCCGGGAAGTGACGTGGTAGAGGGCATTCGCGAATTCAAGACGCAGCGGGCGCGACATGGCCGAAGTCTAGCTGGAATATGATATTAAAAGACCTGACCCTAGTGGGTCCTTTTGACCCCGGTGGGTCCTTTGACTTTCTGACCCCAGTGACTTTCACGAACGGTGTTTCTGTGCATCACGGCGCTTTTCCCTCAGGCCATACACGGCGGTTGATGGCGTAACCTTCAGTTTCGCTTTCACCTTTGAAGGGCATCAGCAGCATTCCATCCAGTCGCGCCACCTCACGTTGATCGGTGTGTCCGTGAATGCCAATGGTCATACCTACTTGTCCAGCGCGGGGTTGATCGCGGTACGTACCTAGTAGGCGATCCCACCATGGCAAATTGAAGCCAAAGTTAGAGTTGGTTTCATCGTCCTCCACCGAGTGGTGTACGCGGTGCATGTCAGGAGTGACGATGACCCAACGCATGATTCGATCCAAGTTTGCGGGCAGACGGATGTTGCCGTGATTGAACATGGCCGCTGCATTCAGTAGCACCTCGAAGATCACCACGGCCACCACAGGGGGGCCGAGCACGGTGATGGTGGCGACCTTGATCAGCATGGATAAAGCGATCTCGATGGGGTGAAAACGCGACCCGGTGGTCAGGTCGAAATCCAGATCAGCGTGGTGCACACGGTGCAGCCGCCACAGCACAGGCACGGCGTGAACCATGACGTGCTGCAACCAGATCACAAAGTCCATGGCGATCACGGCCAATAGAACCGCCAACCAGAACGGCATCTGAAAATGGTTAAGAGCACCCCAGCCATTGGCGGCGCAGAACGCAGCCACGCCGACTGCTGCCAGCGGAAAGATCAAACGCAGAAGCAGGGTGTTGAGAACCACAAGGCCTAGATTGCTGCTCCAGCGCAGCGTCTTGGACACGGTTAGCGCCCGCCTTGGCGCAACCAGCTCCCAAATAGCGACGAGCGTGAAGATGCCCACAAAGAAGCCAAGCCGGATTTCTGGCTCGTGCGTAGTTACAAACTGTTCAAATTGCATGGTGGTTTCCATTTACCCGGCACGGTGAATTACGCAGTATCGGGTCAGGTCTTGAATTATCAGATCTCAAATCAACTTCACAATCCGACTCACGCTCGTGTAGTGCAGTTGGAAATGCTGGGCCAGTTGCGCCATGGTGTAGGCGCCGGTGGCAAAGGCGGCCTGAATTGCGGCGTTGCGGTTGTTGGGGTGTTGGCGTTCAAATGCCGCCAGCGCCTTTGGCTGCGGCCTGCGCTGGGTGTTCGGAATCTCCCGGCGCGAGCCGCTCACGCTGGTTCCTGGGCCAGTCGGTTTTTGTGCCGCCAGCAACCTCATTTTGTGGATGAACTTCTCATCGCCCAGATAAATCTGTCCCTTGAGTACTTCCCAAACCGAGGGCAGGCCGATGCCCTCGCGCACATGCTTGATGTAGCGTTGCTGGGCTTTCTGCCGGTCCCGCCGGTTTTTCAGGTGCTGCGCTGGCGCAAAGTAGGCCAGCAGTTTGTCGGTGGCGAGCCATTCGGAGCCGG
>JANOMD010000460.1:0-7966 GCA_031420135.1 Rhodoferax sp.
TTTGTCGACAAGGACAGTCACCAGATCTTTCTGGAGCCCGAAGGCCTGACGACCCACGAGTATTACCCCAACGGCATCAGCACCAGCCTGCCGTTTGACATTCAATATGAGCTGGTTCGCTCCATGGCCGGGCTGGAGAACGCGCACATTTTGCGCCCTGGTTATGCGATTGAATACGACTATTTCGACCCGACCGGATTGAAGCAGAGTTTCGAGACCAAAGCGATTCAAGGCCTTTTCTTTGCCGGGCAGATCAACGGCACCACCGGCTACGAAGAGGCTGCAGCGCAAGGCCTGTTCGCGGGCATCAACGCCGCACTTCAAGCCGGAGCGAAGACCGCCTGGCCGTCTGATGTCTGGGTGCCGGGGCGGGACCAGGCCTATCTGGGCGTCCTGGTGGACGATCTGATTTCCAAGGGTGTGAGCGAGCCGTATCGCATGTTCACCAGCCGAGCCGAGTTCCGCCTGCAACTGCGGGAAGACAATGCCGACATGCGTTTGACCGAAGTTGGGCGGCAATTGGGCCTGGTGGACGATGCGCGCTGGGAGGCTTTCAGCCGCAAACGCGACGCTGTTTCACGTGAAACAGAGCGCCTGCGCTCCATCTGGATCAGCCCGAAAAACCTGGATGCAGCCGAAGCCGAGCGGGTTTTCGGCAAACCGCTGGAGCATGAATACAGCCTTGCAGATCTGTTGCGGCGGCCAGAGGTGAACTACGCCGCACTGATGTCTTTGGCCGATGGCAAGTTTGCACAGGAGGGCGGTGCGCGAGAACCGGCAGTGGTCGAGCAAATCGAGATTTCTGCCAAGTACTCCGGTTATATCGATCGCCAGCGCGACGAAGTGCAGCGCGCTGCCCACTATGAGCATTTGAAGCTCCCTGACGATCTTGACTACTTACAGGTGACTGCGCTGAGCATCGAGGCGCGCCAGAAGCTGAGCCAGCACCGGCCCGAGACTTTGGGCCTCGCGTCGCGAATCTCCGGCATTACGCCCGCCAGCATATCGCTGTTATTGGTCCACCTGAAGAAGCGTGGCTACCCGCATTTGTCGACCCGAACGCCATTGGCTGGTGTGCCTGGTACGCTGGTTTTGCCTTCGACCGAGGCCCAGGCTTGAGCAGCCAGGCAAAGCCTGAGGCAAACGCAGCGGCGCGCCAATTGCTGGTGGCCGGGGCCGCGCAACTCGGCGTGGCGCTGGGCGCAGGGCAGGTCGATGCCTTGTTGGCCTATCTGGCGCTCATCGAAAAATGGAACAAGGTCTATAACTTGACGGCGGTGCGGGACCCGGCTGACATGCTGACGCACCATCTTCTGGACAGCTTGGCGGTGATTGCGCCACTGCGGGTTCGGCTCGCGGCGACGGCCGGTGGCACGGACGGCGCGACGGATGATGCGGTGGATGGCCGTATGGATGCCGTGGCCGCCAATGCTTCGGACGCACCCGCGCAACCGGGCCCAGTTTGTCGGCTGCTGGATGTGGGCTCCGGAGCAGGGCTGCCAGGCATCGTGATCGCGATCTGCTGCCCTGAGATCGTTGTTGATTGTGTGGACACGGTTGCCAAGAAAGCCGCGTTTATCAACCAGGTGGCGGTGACGCTCAAACTGCCCCATCTGCGGGGTTTGCACAATCGCGTGGAAAACCTGACCTCGCAAAACCCCAGTGAACAATACAACGTGATCTGCTCGCGGGCCTTTGCGTCGCTGGGCGACTTCACGCGGCTTTCGGCTGCCGCGTTGAAAGAGGGCGGGGTCTGGTTGGCCATGAAAGCCAAAAAGCCGACCGAAGAATTGGCCGCTCTTGGGCCGCTGGTTGAAGTGTTTCACGTGGAACAACTTGCGGTTCCAGGCCTGGACGCCGAGCGGCGAATCGTCTGGATGCGTAAGTCGGCGTAACTTCCAGTTTTGTTCGACATCCGCAACCACCACGCCGTAAGCGGACAGGGCGCTTTCGCCCGGGTTCGCACAGCCGCGTAGCTGAGTGTCCCGTCGGCCTGACCCCGCTGGGGATCCACGTATTGGTTCGTTGGCCCCAGAAGTTGGCAACCCAAACCAGCCCATGCCGTAAACTCGAAGGCTCATCACCAGATGCCCATAGGCAACCCACCCAAAAATGTTCGGCATCACCGATTACGGCACCTACATCGCCACCATCCTGCTGTTTCTGCTCGTGCCAGGCCCCGGAAATCTGGCGCTGATCACATCAACCACCAAGGGCGGAATCAAGGGTGGGTTCGGCTCGATCTTCGGTGTGATGGTGGGCGACCAGATTTTGATGTGGCTGGCGATTGCAGGCATGGCGGCGGTGATGGCCGCATACCCCGGCGCATTCGTGGCGGTTCAATGGCTGGGTGCAGCTTATTTGACCTGGTTGGGTGCCAAGATGCTGCTGGCCAAACCGGGACATGCACCGATTCTCCACATCAGACCCAGCCAATTTTTCAAACAGTCGCTGGTCATCACACTGCTCAATCCCAAAGCCATCGTTTTCTACATGGCGTTTTTCCCGCTGTTTATTGACCCGGCCAAACATGAAGGTCTAACGACCTACCTTGCACTCACGGTCACCAGCGGCGGCCTGTGTTTCCTGTACGGGCTGACATCTGTCATGCTGACCCACTTCCTTGCATCGCAGTTTCGCAGTAATCCGGTCTTGGGCCGGGCGCTTGGGAAAATTGCAGGCCTGTGTCTGGTGGGTTTTGGCATCAAGCTCGCCGTGAGCAAATAAGACAATCTGAACCTGTTGCAAACCGATGGCCAAAATTTTCTGCATTGCCAACCAAAAAGGTGGCGTTGGCAAAACCACCACCACCGTCAATCTGGCGGCCGGTCTGGCCCAAATCGGCCAACGTGTCTTGATGGTGGATCTGGACCCGCAGGGCAATGCCACCATGGGCTCGGGCGTTGACAAGAGAAAACTGGCGCTTTCAATTTACGACGTGCTGCTGGAGTCAGCCTCGATTGCCGACGCCCGCGTCAAAAGCAGCAAGCTGGTCGATGCCGGTTGCAGTTACGACATCCTGGGCGCCAACCGCGAGCTGGCGGGAGCCGAGGTTGAACTGGTCGATGTAGAGCGGCGCGAGAAGCGGCTTAAGAATGCACTGGCCGCAGTCGATCGGGATTACGACTTCATCCTGATCGATTGCCCGCCGTCGCTCTCCTTGCTCACCTTGAATGGCCTGTGCTGCGCCCACGGGGTGATCGTGCCGATGCAGTGCGAATATTTCGCGCTGGAGGGCCTGACCGACCTGGTCAATACCATCAAGCAGGTGCACGCCAATTTGAACAAGGAGCTGGCCATCATCGGGCTGCTGCGCGTCATGTTTGACCCGCGCATCACCCTGCAACAGCAGGTCAGCGACCAGCTCAAATCGCATTTTGGCGACAAGGTGTTCAACACCGTCATCCCGCGCAATGTGCGCCTGGCCGAGGCGCCGAGCTATGGGCTGCCCGGCGTGGTGTTTGACCCTTCGAGCAAAGGCGCGCAAGCGTTTACTACATTTGCAGTAGAAATGGTCGAAAGAGTCGCCAAAATGTGAGGTTTTGCGACTTTTCTCCATATTTACCAATCTTTTATGCCTCTAGCTCTCGCAAATCATACATAGTTTGCTATTGTTAGCATAGCATCACAAAACCTATCAACGCAGTGGAGTGCCCATTCAAGACTGCCCCGTGAAACCCATCAAAATCCTGTTGCTGCCCGGCTGGCTCAACTCCGACCCCGATCACTGGCAAAGCCGGTGGGAGCGCCTGCATGGATTCGAGCGTGTCGTCCAGCATGATTGGGAGCAGCCGCTTCGGGGTGACTGGATCACGCGGCTGGAAGACGTGGTGCTGGCGCAGCCGCCCGAGTGGCAAATTGTCCTGGCAGCGCACAGCCTGGGTTGCCATCTGGTGGCAGCCTGGGCGGCCGTGTCACGCAACGCGCACTGCGTGCACGCCGCGCTGCTGGTCGCCCCGCCGGACGTCAGCCGTGGAGACTTGTCCCCGCAATTGCACAGCTGGCGCAAACCGATATTGCGTGTTTTGCCCATGTCTGCCATCTGCGTGGCCTCCAGCAACGACCCATTTGCCAGCCTGCGAGCCAGCCAGGCATTGGCCCGGGCATGGGGTGCGCGCTGTGTGGAGGCGGGGCCGGTGGGGCACCTCAACGCAGCGTCCAATCTGGCCGACTGGCCGCAAGGCCACGCACTGCTGATGGATTTGGTTGCGCAGGGCACCCCAATATCTGCCAAACCGTGACATCCCGGCCTTGAATTCCAAACCACTCAACCATCACAGAGAGACTATCCCTATGGCCACCAAACGACTCAAAGGCCTTGGCCGCGGACTTGAAGCCTTGCTCGGACCGACGGTTGACGATGCAGCGGCCCGTGCCGGCCCCGGCGGGCCGGGCTTGCCGGCGTCGCTGCTGCTGGGCGACATGGTGCCCGGCCAATACCAGCCGCGCACTCGCATGGACGAGGGCGCGCTGTACGAACTGGCCGAGAGCATCAAAGCCCAAGGCATCATGCAGCCGATTCTGGTTCGCCAACTGTTGCATGGCGACAAAACCGGCGCCAACCAGGGCAAATACGAGATCATTGCTGGCGAGCGGCGTTTCAGGGCAGCGCGGTTGGCGGGGCTGGAAAGCGTGCCGGTGCTGGTGCGTGATGTGCCCGATGAGTCCGCCGCCGCCATGGGCCTGATTGAAAACATTCAGCGCGAAGACCTCAACCCGCTGGAGGAGGCCCAAGGCTTGCAACGCCTGGTCAAAGAGTTTGGGCTCACTCACGAACAGGCCGCCCAGGCTGTGGGGCGCTCGCGCAGTGCTGCCAGCAACCTGCTGCGGTTGCTGAATTTGGCCGACCCGGTTCAAACCATGCTGATGGCGGGCGACCTGGACATGGGCCACGCCCGCGCCTTGCTGGCACTGGACCGGGTATCGCAGATCACCGCCGCCGCGCAGATTGCCAGTAAAAAACTGTCGGTGCGTGAAACCGAAAGCCTGGTCAAAAGGCTCAGCGCGGAGTTCACCCTGACCGCTTCGCCCAAACCCAAAAAAGAGAAATCGCGCGACCTGAAACGGGTTGAGGAAGAGCTGTCGGACTTGCTCACCGCTCAGGTTGAAGTGCGCATCAAAAAACGCGTCAAGCGCGCCGGTCGTATGGAAGAAATGGGCGAGCTGAGCATTGGATTTGCATCGCTGGACGAGCTCAACAGCTTGATCGACCGCATCACCCACGGCGCCAGCCGCTAATGTTGGCTTCGATGGCAGCGGTTGGCGTCAATGGCAGCGCCAGTGCTATCCTCGTGGTTCAAGCGAAACTGTTACCAACCGTGCGCGAGGCCGATCCTCCGGCGTTTGAGAACCCTGTGCAAAATTTCGAATTTGAAGCGGCATAGACGGCGCTTGCGATGGTTGCCATCCGCCGTGGCATCACCCTGCCTTGAGGCGCACCCCACTTCCATTATTTTCATGACCCCTATTGACGCCGCTTCCAAGCCCACCGTGCTGGTCATTGACGACGCGCCTGATAACCTCGCCCTGATGAGCGGGCTGCTCAAGGACAGCTACCAGGTGAAGGTCGCCCAGCATGGCGAGATGGGCCTGAAGGTCGCCTTGACGTCCCCGCCACCCGACCTGATTTTGCTGGCCATCGTGATGCCCGACCTGGACGGTTACGAAGTCTGCCGCAGGCTCAAGTCCAACCCTGCCAGCCGCGCCATCCCGGTGATTTTTCTCAACGCCCAAACCGATCTGCAGGACGAGCAAAAAGGCCTGCTGCTGGGCGCGGTGGATTACATCACCAAGCCCATCAGCCCATCCCTCATGCTGGCGCGAGTGGCGACCCAAATCGCGCTCAAAACCAATGTCGATTTTCTTCGCGACAACAACGCCGATCTCGAACAGGAAGTGGCCCGGCGCATCGAAGACCTATCGGCGGCGCAGGATGTCACCATTCTGGCCATGACGTCGCTGGCCGAAACGCGTGATTCCGACACCGGCAACCACATCCGGCGGATCCAGCACTACGTCAAGGCGCTGGCGCTGGCGCTCAAAGACCACCCGCGCTTTGCCGACGACCTTGGCCCGCAGGCCATCAGTCTGCTGTTCAAGTCCGCGCCGCTGCATGACATTGGCAAGTTTGGCATTCCCGACCGCATTTTGCTGAAGCCTTCGAGCCTGTCGCCCGAGGAGTTTGAAATCATGAAGACCCACACCACGCTCGGCTTCGAGGCGATTGAACAGGCTGAAAAAGCACTGGGCTTGCAGCCACCGATGCTGCGCACGGCGAAGGAAATTGTGCTCTCGCACCAGGAGAAATGGGATGGCAGCGGCTACCCACAGGGGCTCAAGGGCGCTGCCATTCCGATGTCAGCGCGGCTGATGGCGGTGGCCGACGTGTATGACGCGCTCATCAGCCAGCGGGTCTACAAGGCCGCATTGCCGCACGACCGCGCCGTGCAAATCGTGTTCCAGGGGCGCGGCTCGCACTTTGACCCCGACATGGTAGATGCCTTTATCGGCATCCAGGATGAGTTTCAGGCGATTGCCGAGCGCTTCGCCGACTCAGACAGCAACCTGCAGAAAAAGATGGAATACATGGCCAACGCGATTGCCGAGGCGCCTTAAAAATTAACTTATAGGTTAATTTTATCCGATAAACCGTCGGAATTTCCCAAAAAACAGGTCAAATACGGATCTAGCTCGCTTATTATATAGATAGTGTGCTACCTTAACTGTAGCACACTGATATCGCCCTCACGAACTGAAAATCTTCCCCGGATTCATGATGTTCTTCGGGTCCAGCGCGCGCTTGATGGTGCGCATCATGTCCACCGCACCGGCACCGGTCTCGGTCACCAGAAAGTCCATCTTGTGCAGCCCCACGCCGTGCTCGCCGGTGCAAGTGCCTTCCAGCGCCAAGGCGCGCGCCACCAAGGCGTGGTTGAGTTTTTCGGCGGTGACGCGCTCCTCGGGCAGGTTCGGGTCCAACAGGTAGCCGAAGTGGAAATTGCCGTCGCCGACATGGCCGACCAGAAAGTAGGGGAAGCCCGTCGCATCGGCCTCGGCCACGGAATCGAGCAAGCAATCCGCCAGGCGGCTGATCGGCACGCAGGTGTCGGTGGAGATGATGCGGCAGCCGGGGCGCGCCTGCAGCGCGGCAAAATAAACGTTGTGGCGGGCCGTCCACAGCCGCGTGCGCTCCTCGGGCGTGGTGGCCCATTCAAACGCATTGCCGCCCAGATCACTGGCCAGCTCCTGCACCGCTTGCGCCTGCTCTTTCACGCTGCTCGGGCTGCCGTGGAACTCCATCAGCAGCAACGGTTCCTCGCGCAAGCCCAGCTTGGCGTAGGCGTTGACCATGCGCACGGTGTTGATGTCAAGCAACTCCACGCGGGCAATCGGGATGCCCATCTGGATGATCTGGATCGTGGTGCGCACCGCCGCCTCAATGCTGGGGAAGGAGCAGATCGCCGCTGAAATCGCTTCGGGCAGCGGATACAGCTTGACGGTGATTTCGGTAAACACGCCCAGCGTGCCCTCGCTGCCAACCATCAGGCGCGTGAGGTCATACCCGGCGCTGGATTTTTTGGCGCGGGTGCCGGTGCGGATGATGGAGCCGTCGGCCGTCACCACTTCCAGCGCCAGCACGTTTTCACGCATGGTGCCGTAGCGGACCGCGTTGGTGCCGCTGGCTCGGGTCGCGCTCATGCCGCCAATCGAGGCGTCGGCGCCCGGATCAATCGGGAAAAACAGGCCGGTGCTTTTGACCGCTTCATTGAGCTGTTTGCGGGTCACGCCCGGCTGCACCGTCACCGTCAAATCCTCGGCGTTGATTGAGAGCACCTGGTTCATGCGGCTCACATCAATGCTGATGCCGCCTTGCACCGCCAGCAAATGCCCCTCCAGCGAGGAGCCCACGCCAAACGCTATCACCGGCACGCTGTGTTGGGCCGCCATCGCCACCGCCGCGGCGACA
>JANOMD010000461.1:0-6219 GCA_031420135.1 Rhodoferax sp.
TCTGGCCTGACGAGAAAGAAAAAAGCCATGCTTTTTGAGCATGGCTATCACTGCTTGGTAGTAGCCCTTCATGCAGGACGAAAGTCTCCATCCCATGCGGCGATGGGCTTGCTTTTTGGAGAGCGCTTCAATTGCTCAGAAAGCAACATATCTACACAGCCATACACCTCAGGAAATAGCTGGTCAATCGTCTTTGCCTCCACTACCAGCCCAGCGAGATCGGGGCTAGTTGCGACAAAAACTTTAGCCTTTTTATCGTGAATCACTTCGATTTTCACAAGAAGTGGCACGCTAAACCGGGCGGCGATCTTCCACCCTGGGAAGCCTACTCGGTACATAATCAAATACTCCAGATGTTGATGCTTGTCAATCCACTACAGGTAGTGTACTGAAGTCTAACCCCAAATCCCCTATTGGCAAGGCCCAATGTCACGATACCCCTAAGTACAACCACCTAGAATTTTTTGTAACAGCCATCATTCAAACTGAACCATGACCTCAAATGCAAATAATTAAGTAGAAACCCGAATCTGTGCCATAATCTGAGGCTGCGCTAGAAAAAGCGTATTTGCACATCTCCCCTCACACACTGGGCTTTCAGTTGCAGATTCAAGTCGAATCTGCCCAGAACAAGTCCCAAGCGCACCACAGACTCATTCAGTTGGGCAGGCGCAGGTTCCGTTTGATGGTTGATGTTTTTTAACCATTGACGGAGCGACCAGCGACGCTGGCACTCGCGTGTGAGAATTAAATGACCGACGCTTTTGACGTTGCAAGCGACTTTTCGCCTGCGCAATCCTTTTCCAACGACGATTCATTCGCCAAAGACTCCTTTTCATCGGAGCCGGGCGAGAAATTTTCGCAAGCTACCGACGACGCTGATGTTGCCGCCGAACCTGCCATTGAGGCTTTACCCAACGGTTTTGTCACCCTGGGCCTGGCGCCTGAGCTGATCGCAGCCGTCAAGGACCTGGGCTTCACCCAGCCCACCACGGTTCAGCTCAAAACCATTCCGCTGGCTATGCAAGGCGCCGCCAACGGCAATGGTGCGTCCCGCTTCATTGACCTGATGGTCTCCAGCCAGACCGGCAGCGGCAAAACAGCCGCGTTCCTGTTGCCCGTCTTGCACACCTTGCTGATGCAGGACGCACAAGCCGAAGCGCAAGAGCGTGCCGATTTCGACAAGGCCGTGGCCGACGCCGTTGCCAAAGGCGAGGCGCCTCCCAAACGCGCCAAGCGCAAAGACCCGACCAACCCGCGCCACTTCAAGGCAGCCGAGCCCGGTGCGTTGATCCTGTGCCCCACGCGCGAGCTGGCGCAGCAGGTTGCGCACGATGCGATTGATCTGGTTCGCCATTGCCGCGGCCTTCGCGTTGCCAACGTGGTGGGCGGCATGCCGTACCAGTTGCAAATCGCCAAGCTGCAAAACGCCAACCTCGTGGTCGCCACGCCTGGCCGTCTGCTGGACTTGCAGCGTTCGATGCAGATCAAGCTCGACAAGGTGCAGTTTTTGGTGGTGGACGAGGCCGACCGCATGTTGGACCTGGGCTTTGCCGATGACCTGGCTGAAGTCAACCAGCTCACCATTGAGCGCAAGCAGACCATGATGTTCAGCGCCACGTTGGCACCGCGCATCCAGCAGTTGGCCACCCGCGTCATGCGCGAGCCACAGCGTGTGCAGATCGACTCGCCGCAGGAAAAGCACCAGAACATCAAGCAAATGCTGTTCTGGGCCGACAACCAGCAGCACAAGCGCAAGCTGCTGGACCACTGGCTGCGTGACACCACGATCAACCAGGCGATTGTGTTTGCCAGCACCCAGATCGAGTGCGATGGGCTGGCCAACGACTTGCAGCAGGACGGCTTCAGCGCTGTTGCTTTGCACGGTGCCCTGAACCAGGGCCTGCGCAACCGCCGCTTGATGGCCCTGCGTGAAGGCCATGTACAGATTCTGGTCGCCACTGACGTTGCCGCCCGCGGTATTGACGTGCCCACCATCAGCCACGTGTTCAATTTTGGCCTGCCGATGAAGGCTGAAGACTATACCCACCGCATTGGCCGCACCGGCCGCGCCGGGCGTGACGGCATTGCCGTGACCTTCGCAGAAGTTAGGGACCGCCGCAAGATTTTTGACATTGAAGGCTTCACCCGTCAACCGATCAAGTCAGAGGTCGTGCCCGGTCTGGAGCCCAAGCAGCGCATTCCTGATTCGCGCCCACCGACCGGTTTTGGTGGCCGTGACAGCCGTGGTGGTGGCGGCGGCGGCGGTGGGTTCTCCCGTGACCGCAATGACCGTAACTCGGGTGGCCGTGCTGGCGGGTTTGGTGCCCAGCGTGGTGGCTTTGCCGAGAAGAACTTTGGCGGCGCGCGTGACGCAGGTCCTGGCAATTTTCAGAACCAAAATAACAATAACAATAGCAATAGCGGCGGCGAAGGTGGATTCAATTACGAGCGCAAAGGCGGTTTTAATGACCGCTTCGCAGGCGACCGTAATTTCACAGGCGAGCGCAACTTTGCAGGCGCACCGCGCGGCGATTTTGCAGATCGCAAACCAGCATTTGGCAAGCCTGCCTTCAACAAGCCGCTGGGCCTGAAGCCAGCCGGTTTTGCCAAGCCAGCCAGCCTTGGCAATGGTGGCAAAGTGTTTGTGCCACGCGACGCCAAAAAGCGGCCCGCGCGCAGCGTCTGATCAATCGCCTGATCTGCATCGCCTGAAAACGGTGCCCTGAATATCGGCCCGCAAGGGCTCACTGCGGTGAGCCCTCGCGGGTCGATTGCTTTGAGTGACAATGATTGTTTGGAGGTCAAAAGTTCGCCTTTTGAATGGAGTATCAATTGACAACACCCGACACCGCCTGGCTTGACCGCATGTACAACAACCGGGCGTTGGTGCCTGAGTTTGGTCTGCACTTTGCACGCTGGCAGCGCGCCTCTCTGGCTGCGCGTACCAAGCTGCCTTGCAGCCTTGACATTGCCTATGGGGCCGCTGCCAGCGAGACGCTGGATATTTTCCCGGCGAAGGCAGTGCCAGCCGGCAAGGGCGCGCCGGTGCTGGTGTTCATCCACGGTGGCTACTGGCGCTCGCTTGACAAATCAGACCATTCCCTGATCGCACCTGAGCTGGTCAACAAGGGTGCTTGCGTTGTCGTGGTCAACTATGCCCTGTGCCCTGGCGACGCGACAAACCCGGTGACCATTCCCGACATTACATTGCAAATGGTCAAGGCGCTGGCCTGGGTCTACCGCAACATTGGCAGGTTCGGTGGTGACCGGTCCCGCATCACCGTTGCAGGTCATTCAGCCGGTGGTCACCTGGCGGCCATGATGATGACCGTGCAATGGCAAACTGTCGCCCGTGATTTGCCTTTGAAGCTGGCCTTTAACGGGCTGTCGGCGTCGGGCCTGTTTGAACTGGAATCGATTCGGCAAGCACCGTTTTTGCAAGACTCGCTCAGGTTGACGCCTGACCACGCCAGACGATGCAGTCCGGCCTGGTTGCCAAACCCTCGCGTCATCCGCGGCCGGGGGCGGTTTTACAGTGTTGCGGGGGGCTTTGAAAGCGCAGAATTCTTGCGCCAAAACACCTTGATTCAAGCTGCGTGGGGCCGCCAGACGGTCCCAGTGTGCGAGGCTTTGCCGGGCTTGAATCACTTTAGCATTGTGGAGTCCATGATTGCACCCGGCTCGCGCTTGAATGTCTTGCTGCTGGAGCTGTTGGGTCTGTGACCGGTTATGTGCCCCGGTCCTTGACGGTCGATTCCACGACGCAGCGCGTTACCACCGGGGGCGAATCGCCGGTGTGAAACGCCAGCGTGCGGTCGCGCAGCGCCGCGTCACTGGCGGTCACGCGTTCAAAACGGCGCAGGTGCTCGGCCCAGGACGCGTCAACAATTTGCTCGACGAATCGGCCCGGGTCGACGACGTCCCGCAACAGCTCCCACGACAGCGCGCCGTGTCGCAAACGGCTGCGGCGGCTGACCTGCATCAACTTGCGAAACTCGGCAGCCGTGGCCGGGTCTATGCGGTACTCGATGGTTGAAAGCACCTGCCCGGACTCGGGTGGCGTGTCCACCACCGGTATCTTGAATTTGCGGGACGGCGTCAAATCCTCTTCCACGCTGTTGTCCACCATCCACCAGTTGACCAGCAGCATGCCCACCATCCCGGTACAGGCCGCAACTACCAGGGCGGTCTGTACCGATGCCACCGTCGCCACCTGGCCCCAAATCGCGGCCCCGAGGGCGCTGGCCCCCATGATGGCCATCTGGAACATCGACATGCCGCGCGCCCGCACCCAGCCCGGCAAGCCCAGTTGGGCCGACACACTGAGTGAGTTCGCGGTCGTGATCCAGGCCATGCCTGCTGCAAACATGGCAGGCACGGCGTACCAGGCATCGGGCGAAAAAGCGACTACCAGCATGGCGCATGACTGCAAAGTTGAACCGCGAGCCACCAGTCCGTCACGCGACCAGCCCTGGCGCAGCCGGGGCAAAAACAGGGCTGCCACAATCGCGCCTGCGCCCATGCTGGACAACATCAGCGTGTAAGTGGCGGCAGAGCCGCCGTGCAGTCCGCGTGCGATCAGCGGCAACAGCGCCAGGAGTGCAGTCGAGTGAAAGAAAAACAGCGAGATCCGCACCAGCACACCCTGCAAGTGCGCCGATTGCCCGACGTACTGTAGCCCGACGCGCATCGCGCTGAGGAGCTTCTCGCGCCCCAGGGGTTGCGGCGTGGGCGTGTGCTCCCAGCGTGAAATCACCACGGCAGCCAGCACCGCCAGCGCTGCGTTCAGCATGAACACATAGGCGCTGCCCAGGCTGGCAATCAGGGCTCCAGCCACCAGCGGGCCGACGATGCGCGATGCGTTCATCGAAATGCCGTTCAATGCCAACGCGGCAGGCAGTTGCGACCTGGGCACCAGCTCGGGCACGATGGCTGAGAAAACCGGCCAACGCAGTGCCAGCCCGACGCCATTGGCAAAAATCAGCATGAGCAGGACGGTCGGCGTCATGACGCCGGCAAGCACGACAGTGCACAGCAGCAACGCAACGCAAAGCACCCAGAACTGCGTGAACAGCAAAAACCGCTTGCGGTTCAAAATGTCGGCCAGCGCGCCGCTGGGCAAACCCAAAAGAAAGACCGGCAAGGTGGATGCCGTTTGCACCAGTGCCACCCAAATTGGCGTGGTGGTCAACGAGCTCATCATCCAGGCGGCAGCCACGTCGTTCATCCACATGCTGACGTTGGCCGTCAGCCAGGTGAACCACAGCATGCGAAACGCCGGCACGCCCAGCGGCGCCCACGCTGGAACGCGCGGCGCTGGTGCTGGCGGGCCGGTTGATTCGGGTGGCGTGTTCGGCATGCCTTGGGGTGGGTGAATGGCTACATCAGCGCTACATCAACAGGTGTTCGCCAGCGTTGTCGCCACCCAGCGTGACGTAGTTGACCTTGCGAATGTCCATCAGCTTCTTGCCGCCAGAGTAGCTGATGGAGCTTTGCACGTCCTGCTCCATCTCGATCAGCGTATTTTCCAGCGGGCCTTTGATCGGTTCCAGAATGCGCTTGCCTTCCACGTGTTTGTATTCGCCTTTGTTGAAGTCGCTGGCCGAGCCGTAGTATTCTTTGTACAGTTTGCCATCGACCTCAACTGTCTGGCCGGGCGACTCCTCATGCCCTGCAAACAGCGAGCCAATCATCACCATCGAGGCGCCAAACCGCACGCTCTTGGCGATGTCGCCGTGGTCGCGAATGCCACCATCGGCAATGATCGGCTTGGTCGCCACGCGGGCGCACCATTTCAGCGCCGACAACTGCCAGCCGCCGGTGCCAAAACCGGTCTTGAGTTTGGTGATGCACACCTTGCCCGGCCCCACGCCCACCTTGGTTGCATCGGCTCCCCAGTTCTCAAGATCAATCACCGCCTCAGGCGTGGCCACGTTGCCCGCGATGATGAAGGTGGACGGTAGCTTCTCCTTCAGGTGGGTGATCATGTTTTTTACGCTGTCGGCGTGGCCGTGGGCAATGTCGATGGTGATGTATTCAGGCGCCAGGCCCAACGTTGCCAGTTGATCGACCGTGTCGTAATCTGGTTTCTTGACCCCGAGCGAGATGGAGGCGAATAGACCTTGCTCTTTGATCGTTTTGACGAATTGCACATTGTCCAGATCAAACCGGTGCATCACGTAAAAATACCCATGTTGTGCCAGCCAGGTGCAAATT
>JANOMD010000462.1:0-4859 GCA_031420135.1 Rhodoferax sp.
AAGCGATGTCGATGCCGCCTGCGCGCTTCTCAAAAGCGCGGGCCAGCGTGAGCAGGTGATGATCGACGTGAGCCACGCCAACAGCAGCAAACAGCATGCGCGGCAGATCACCGTCGCCGCCGACGTGGCCCAGCAGATTGCAGCCGGAGACATGCGTATCACCGGCCTGATGATTGAAAGCCACCTGAACGAAGGCCGCCAGGACATCGCGCCCGGTCAGCCGCTGAAACACGGCGTGTCGGTGACGGACGCCTGCATCAGCTTTGCGCAGACCGTGCCGGTGCTGCAGGGGCTGGCAGCGGCAGTACGGTCGCGGCGGGGAAGTTAGCCGGTTGGGTTTGACCAGCAGAAGTTGCGGGCGATCTTGCCATCTCTCGTGCCAAAAATGTCGCAAAAAATGTCGCAAAAAATGTCGCAATAATTGAAAAAAACCGATCAAAAACATATAGTTACGTATGTCATCAAAGTCGCAAAAATTTCAGATGTTTGATCACCCGGCGCAGATGGAGCCGCTGTTGCCGGCGGAGCATCGTCTGGCCGGCCTGCTGGAGCAGGCACACGACCTGATCCGCCATGCCGACCAGTTGTCCGGCAAGTGCCAGCCCGGAGCGTTGCCTGGCCTGCGCATGCTGCTGCGCGCCATGAACTCTTACTACACCAACCGCATTGAAGGCCAGCACACTCTGCCGGTTGAGATTGAGCAAGCCCTGCGCCACGACTATTCAGCCGATGCCGACAAAGCCCGCCGCCAGCGGCTGGCCGTTGCGCACATGGCCGCAGAGCAGGCGCTGGAACAACGCTGGCCGCAGTGGACGCCGCAGCAAATCTGGTCCACCCAGATGGTGCGCGACATCCACCAGGACCTGTTTGCCCGGTTGAGTGAGCCTGACCGCGTCCTGGCTCCGGGTGAGATCCTGCAGCCCGGCGTCCTGCGTGGCCGCGAGGTCAGCGTAGGCAGGCATGCCGCGCCACAAGCCAGTGAACTGCCGGTTTTTCTGGACCGATGGGGCAGCTTTTATTCGCAAGTGCGCCGTGGCGAAATGCAGGTGCTGGCCGTGGCGGCGTCGCACCACCGGCTGGCGTGGATACATCCGTTTCGGGACGGCAATGGCCGAGTGGCGCGTCTGCACACGCATTTGGCACTGGGCCACTTGGGCCTGACGAACGGTTTATGGTCGCCCTTGCGCGGCTTTGCACGCACGCAAGAGGCCTACTACGCCCGCCTGGCCGCCGCTGACGAGCACCGAGCGGGTGATCTGGATGGGCGGGGCAACCTGTCTGAGCGCGCCCTGTGTGACTGGATCGGCTACGTGCTGGGCCATTGCCTGGATCAGGTTCGATTCATGGCGGCCTTGTTGGGGCTGGAGACGATGAAGGACCGCATCGCAGCCTGTCTGGGCTTTGAAGAAAATGTCGTGCGGCAGGGCGTGCGCACCGAGGCGCTTCGATCCCTGCACTACCTGTTTGCCATCCAGGGCGAACTGGATCGCGCTGACTTCAAAGCCATGCTGGGTCTGGGCGACCGTCAGGCCACGGCGCAGGTTTCGGCCCTGCTCAGCCGTGGCCTGCTGGTGACAGACAGCCCCTACGGAAAGCTGCGTTTTGGCGTGCCGCAGCATGCCCTGCGCTTTTACTTCCCTGGGCTGTGGCCTGAGGCGCAATGACACAACGCCGGTATTCCGCTTTGTTCAGCGCCGTGGTATTTGGCGACGCTGCCGCCCAAAACGGGCGGGTCAAACAATGGGGCGGGCACAGGAATTGCCTATTGCGAGAAAGGCACCATGCCGGGAGGATCAGTGTTGAGACTGTTTGCGCTGCTGGGTTGACTACAGCGGGCAGGTGGTGAGGTTGATATACTGGCCCAGCGCCGATTTGAAACAGCTTGCGGGCGCGTAACAAGTTCTGCTAAAGATGCGCGCCCACCCGGCCTCGCCCTTAGCAAAAAGGTGCGCGACGCCGGGTTTTTTATTGCCAGTTTTGCCTCTATCCTGTTCACCAAACAATCACCACGCCATGTTTGCTACGCCCCAGTCGATGCACTTTGCCGATGCGCTGCCATTGCACAGCGGCGCGTCGTTGCGGGACTACCGGCTGAGTTTTGAGACCTATGGCACGCTCAATGCTGACAAATCCAACGCGGTGCTGATTTGCCACGCCTTGAACGCCTCGCACCATGTCGCGGGGGTTTATGCGGGGCAGGAGAAATCCGAAGGCTGGTGGGACACCATGATTGGCCCCGGCAAGCCGGTCGACACCCAGCGTTTTTTTGTGATCGGCGTCAACAATCTGGGTTCATGTTTTGGCTCCACCGGACCGATGCACCCGAACCCTGACAGTGCCCAAGGCAGCCACCAGGTCTATGGCGCCGACTTTCCAGTGGTCACCGTGGAAGACTGGGTGAACTCGCAGGCCCGCCTGATGGATGCCCTGGGCATTCAAACGCTAGCCGCCGTGATGGGTGGGTCTTTGGGCGGCATGCAGGCGCTGAGCTGGGCGCTGCAGCACCCCGCGCGGGTGCGCCACGCCGTGGTCATTGCCAGCGCGCCCAACCTCACTGCAGAAAACATCGCTTTCAACGAAGTCGCCCGCCGAGCCATCGTCACCGACCCCGATTTCCAGGGCGGTCATTTTTATGCAGATGCGAACAAGCCCGAAACCAAACCCAAACGCGGCCTGCGCATAGCCCGCATGATTGGTCATATCACCTACCTGAGTGACGACGTGATGAATGAGAAGTTTGGGCGGAACCTGGCCCCCACGCCGCCGCACTGCGTGTCGTCGCTGCCCCCCGAGGGGGCGCATTTTCCTAGGGGCGGCCCGTCGGAAAATCTGGCCCCCACGCTGCCGCACTGCGGCCCATCGGAAAACCTGGCCGTCGGCGCACAGGGGTTCAAGTTTTCTACCCAGGACGTTGAATTTCAGATCGAGAGCTATTTGCGCTACCAGGGCGACAAATTTGCCGAATATTTTGATGCCAACACCTATTTGCTGATTACCCGTGCGCTCGATTATTTTGACCCTGCACGCGGCTACGGCGGCAACTTGAGCCAGGCTTTGGCGCGCGCGACGGCCAAGTTTCTGTTGGTCAGCTTCACGACCGACTGGCGCTTCTCCCCCAAACGCAGTCGGGAAATGGTCAAAGCGCTGGTGGACAACCGTTTGAATGTGAGCTACAGCGAAATCGATGCGCCCCACGGCCACGATGCGTTCCTGCTGGACGACGCGCGGTACATGAGCGTGGTTCGGGCCTATTTTGAGGGTATCCACGAAGCCCTGGAAACCAACCCACCATGAGTGATCTGGACACGCTGCAAGCCATCGCCCGATTGGTGCCCGAAGGCGCGCGCGTGCTTGATCTGGGGTGTGGTGACGGCACCCTGCTGGCGCACCTGAAACAAACCCGAAACTGCACTGGATACGGCATCGAGATTGACGCTGCCAATCTGCTGGCTTGCGTCAAGCGCGGCGTGAACGTGATCCAACTCAATCTGGACGAAGGCTTGTCCTTGTTTGACGATGCGTCATTTGACGTGGTGCTGCAAATCGACACACTGCAGCACCTTCGCAACGCCGAAGTCATGCTGCGTGAAACCGCGCGCGTGGGGCGCACCGGCATTGTGGCGTTCCCGAATTTTGCACACTGGCCCAACCGACTGAGTGTGCTGCGCGGGCGCATGCCAGTGACCAAGCGCCTGCCCTACCAGTGGTACGACACACCCAACATCCGCGTGGGCACGTTTGCCGACTTCGAAACGCTGGCGCAAAAGAACCGGTTCAACATCATCGACAGCTTTGGCCTGCAGAACAGCCGCACGGTCCGTGTTGCGCCCAACCTGATGGCCGGCACAGCAGTCTTCAAGTTTTCGGGCTGACCCTCATTTATCTGCCACTCACGACCCATGCGCGCCCACCAAATACTTCAACACAACGACGATGCAACACTTTGGACTCCCGAAGTGCAGTCAGGCATTGCTGACGACGTAGCCCATGCCTATCAATGCGCGCTTGCGGTCAGGCGCCTGCGCCAGCAGCGGGGCGAAATGCCGCGCGGCTTCAAGATAGGTTTTACCAACCGAAGCATCTGGCCGCGCTACAACGTGTTTGCGCCAATCTGGGGCACGGTGTGGGACACCACACTGACGCATTGTGACGGCGAAGCCAGCTTGAACCTTGCCGGACGCTGCCAGCCGCGGCTTGAGCCTGAGGCCGTATTTGGCTTTCGCGCCACGCCCGTCGCAGGCGCCACGCTGGATCAGCTATTTGATTGCATTGAATGGGTTGCCCCAGGGTTTGAGCTGGTCCAGTCCCATGCGCCAGACTGGAAGTTCACGGCCGCCATGTCGGTGGCCGATGGCGGTCTTCATTCGCATCTGCTGGTGGGCGCGCGCACGCCAATGCAACAACTGGCCCGGACTGCCCAGGCGCTGAACGGTCTGCTTGCGCACTGCCAGGTCGCTTTGCACAAAAACAGCGAGCTCAAAGAACGCGGCGTCGGTCGCAACGTGCTGGATGGCCCGCTGCTGGCATTGCATTACTTTTTGAACGAACTGCGCCAAGCCCCCGGAGCGCCCGACCTGCTGCCGGGCGACGTCGTCACCACCGGTACCTGGACCGACGCTTGGCCGGTGCATGCGGGCGAATCCTGGCGGGCTGAGTTCGAGGCGCCGCTGTCCGCACTCACCATCAAGTTTGTCTGAATGATCATTTTGCTTGCCTGAAACCTGGAGACTCAAATCATGGATACCCCCAACCCCAAAGTACTGGTCTTTGACATTTTCGGCACCGTGGTTGACTGGCATGGCAGCATCGCCAGGGAAGTGGCGGCCATGGGCCTGGCGGTGGACGGCGGCAGTTTTGCG
>JANOMD010000463.1:0-2007 GCA_031420135.1 Rhodoferax sp.
GCCGTCATAGGCTTCTTGAAATCTCATCTTGCGGTTCTCCTGCACGTAGCGGGCCCGGCTTATGGGGGTGTCTTGCATCCCTTCTCCATAAACCGGACAGATTACTTGCTAAAAACCGGACAACTTATTAACTCCTGACACGTGACGCCTTGAATCCGCTGGCATTTACCCCCGCTCAGGCGCAATCAATTCCGCGTAGTCATACAACGCGCCCAAAATTTCTTCGCCGCGTTCATCCGCTGTTTCCGACAGCGCGTCAATCTCGACAAACAGCGCTTCAATGGTTCGCGCACCGCCTTCTGCGTCAAACAATTTGGCGACGCGGTGCGCCTCCCAGCGCCCAGCATCCTCCAGCGACAAACTCGCCAAAAAATTGCGCGCCCGGTAGCGGAACACCAGCTCTTCCAGTCGCGGATCGTCAAATGCATAGCGTTTGGCCGCCAGCTTGTCGGCAGACAATCCGCGCAATTCATTGAGGCGGCGCCGGTCCGCGTTGCCGATGAAGCCGCCATACAGGTCTTCGTCCACATCCGGCGTCGGCTCTTTCGGTCGCTGAAACACGGCTGGCCAGATGGCGCTCATGTCGGGCAGGTCGCGGGCAGTTGCCGCATGGATCATGGCTTGATCGACATCAATGCTCCAATGAGCGGCCATGTCTTTGGACAGAGTTTTGAGGTTGCCCATCACCATCGGCGACTTGTTCAGGTGGATGGTTTTGACCGGCAGCCGCGCGGTGCCCTCAGGCAAATCGGCCTGCTTGCTGAACATCCGCAGGCGGATTTCATCCACATTCAAAGTGCCCAGTTCGCTCGGGTCAAATGCCAAATCCCAGCCGATCAGCTCGTTCTTGTTGGTGGGGTGCATCGCCAGCGGCCACATGATGGCCAGGCAGCCACGATCCGCCGGAAACATGCCCGAGATATGCAAAAAGGGCTTGGCTAAAAGCGAGGTTGTGGGCAAGCCCAGCTCGTGCGCCACGGCATCTTTCTTGTGCAGCTTGAAACAGAAGTCAAACAGGCGCGGTTGTTTGTCGCGAATCAGGCGCGCCAGGGCGATGGTGGCGCGCACGTCGCTCAAGGCATCATGGGCGGCCTCATGGGTCAGTCCATTTGCAGCCGTCAAATCGGTCAGCTTGAAGCTGGTTTTGCCTTCTGCGTTCACGGGCCACTCGATGCCCTCGGGCCGCAAGGCGTAGGCGGTGCGGACCACATCCAGAATATCCCAGCGCCCGCAGTTGTTTTGCCACTCGCGGGCGTACGGGTCAATCAAATTGCGCCAGAACATGAAGCGCGTGATTTCATCATCGAAGCGGATCGTGTTGTAACCCACGCCAATGGTGCCGGGCTGGCTCAGGGCTTGCTCAATCTTTGCCGCAAACGCGCATTCAGGAAGACCTTTATCCAGGCAGATTTGCGGCGTGATGCCGGTGATCAGGCATGCCACCGGATCGGGCATGAAGTCGTTGGCCGGCCGGCAATAAATCATCAGCGGCTCGCCGATTTCGTTGAGCTCGGCATCAGTGCGAATCGCCGCAAATTGCGCCGGGCGGTCGCGCCGTACATTGGCACCAAAGGTTTCGTAGTCGTGCCAGAGAAAAGTGTGGGCGCCCATGGGAGATGTCATGCCGGAATCTTACCGCCGCCTGGCCGACCTCACCCCCGCCAGCTCGCCAACCAGCCCAAGCACTTTGTGCAGCCGCCCTGAATCCGCCACTTCGACGGTAAACGTCATCCAGGCCGTGCCTTTGATGGACTGGGTCTGCACGCCGATCACGTTCATCTTTTCTTTGGTGAAGACTTCCGAGATGTCACGCAGCAGGCCCTGGCGATCCGCTGCTTCGATGGCCACGTCCACCGGATACACCGCACCGGTTTGCGCTTTCGCCGCGCCCCAGGCGACCTCAATCACGCGTTCGCCATTCCTGGCGATCATCTCGCGCAGGTTGGAGCAGTCGGCGCGGTGCACACTGACGCCTTTGCCACGCGTGACAAAGCCGAAAATCGCATC
>JANOMD010000464.1:0-4982 GCA_031420135.1 Rhodoferax sp.
GTCAAGAAGCAGCAAACGCCAACTACACTGGCACCCCACTGGCACCCCACTGGCACCTCACTAGCGCGCCACCCAGCCCCCACAGACCGGGAATACCTGGCCGACGAAGCAGTTGGCTGACTCGCTGCACAGGTAGGCTGCGAACTGCGCATCTTCCCGCGCGCCGACCAGGCGACCGAGCGGCACTTCACGCTTCAATCGCTCCTGGAATCGCGGGTTGGCCTGGACCTCAGGTGGGAAGTACGTCGGGTTCTCGACGAAATTTTGGGCGATCACGTTCACCTGAATATTGTGGATCGCCACTTCAACGCCGACTGATTGCACATAGGCCAGTTGAGCCCCTCGGGCTGCGCTGTAGGTGGAGGCACGCTTCATCCCGCGCAGGGCCGACGCGCTGCCCATCACCAGGATTTTCCCGGCGCCACGCTCGATCATCTGGGGCAGGGCTGCGCGGAACAGCCTGGGCAGGGGATGCACAAGCGCTGCAAAAGTGTCGTGCCACTCGGCCTCGGACACCTCGGCGGCCAGCGTCGAAGGGGCTGGCACAGCCAGGTTGGCGACCAGAACATCGATTCGGCCCGCTGCCGCGACAACCTCAGCCGGGGCTTGCGCGTCGATGAGTGATTGCGTGCTTGCGATCACCAGGGCACCGTGCTCTGCGAAGACTTCGCACAGCACCGGGCCCATGAATGCGTCGGCCTGAGTGATCAGTATGCGTTTGCCTTGGAGAATGGAATTTGACATGGAACCACCTATGAAAAATAGCGCAGGAGCCTGCCTGAACAGGGTAGCGCGCCCTTCAAGTTAGCGTGCGATGCACTCAAAGCTTGCTGCAGAGTTGATATCACCCGTGCCCTTGTACTTGGGCCATGTTCCGTACTCGCACAATGGTCTGGTTCTGCCCAACGTGGCCTCCCTGTGATCCACCAGCGAAGTACAACCTCTTTGGTGCAGTTCCATATCGTTTTGCAATGATCGCGTAGACCGTATTGCGGTTTTTTTTGAGTCAAGCATCTATCTCATTGTGATTTCGCGTATGTGGGCATGTCAAGCTTTATCGACGCCGGATTTTTTCGGCCTCGCCTTATAGGAATTCCAGCCGAAGGAAGATCCGGATGCCCAGCGGCAATCAACAGATCAACTCCGGCTTGCCAGGCCGATCGACAGCCCCTTTGTGAAAGACACCTGCCAGCAAGTGCTCGCGACATTCTGGAGAAAGCCATGCGGTCCAAGGCAATGATCAATACCGTTCAAATCTGGTAGCCTCAGGTCTGTTTTTGAATGTATAACCAATTGAGTTGCCCGCTTATGAGTTTGAAACCAATTCAAGTGTTTCGTCTGGATTTGCCTCTGGACGGCGAAACTTTCGACGGCCTGATCAACGCCCAGTCCGCCATCAAGCTGGAGATCCATCCGGCCCGTGGCGCAGACGACGCGGCTTGGCATTCGCTGCAGGGCGCGCACGTTTACCATGTCTCGTCGGCTAAGGACGATTTGCCGCCGCATTGGTTTGTCAACCAGGCCCTGCTGGAACGTTGCCCCAACTTGCTGGCCGTATCGTCCTACGGTGCGGGTTACGACACGGTTGAGGTAGACGCCTGCAATCGGGCCGGTGTGGCCGTGATGAACCAGGCCGGCAGCAATGCCAGCGCTGTGGCGGAGCACACGCTGGGCCTGATACTGGGCCTGTCCAAACGGATTGGCGAATCAGACCGGCGCTTGCGCCGGGGTGAACGTTTTGCGCGCCACGAGGCAATGGGCTTCGATCTGCGTGGGCGCACGCTGGGCCTGGTGGGCATTGGACACTCGGGCGGTCGCGTCGCGCATTTGGCACAGGCGTTTGGCATGCGTGTATTGGCACACGATCCTTACGTGACGCAAGAGGAAGTCAAGCGCCGAGGCGCCGAATCGGCCGGGATGGCGCAATTGCTGAGCCAGAGTGATGTCGTGTCGCTGCACTGCCCGCTGGACGCCAGCACCCGACAATTGATGGATGCCGTCTCCTTTGCGGCGATGAAACCGGGCGCCTTGTTCATCTCCACAGCGCGCGGCGGCATCCACGACGAAAAGGCCTTGTTTGACGCGCTGACCAGTGGCCACCTGGCGGGCGCGGGCCTGGATGTCTGGAGCACGGAACCGCCACCGGTAGACCACCCCTTGCTGACTTTAGACAAAGTGCTGGCCACCCACCACACCGCCGGTGTGACGCTGGATTCCCGGCGCCAGATGGCCAGCATGGCCGCCCAGCAAATCATCGGCCTGGCCTCGGGCCAGCGCCCTCCAAGGCTCGTCAACCCCGAGGTGTGGCCCGCGTTCGCCCTGCGGTTTGAACGGCTGCTTGGGCGAAAGTTGCCGCCAGACTGAGGCCATATTCCATTTCCAAATTATTCAGCTTTGGCGCCGGAAGTGCGGACCACTTCCTTCCACTTCACCCGCTCACGGGCGGCAAATGCCGAGTGGCAATCAAAAAACATCGATTCGGCCCGCTGCCGTTTGAGCCTAGGCTACTCTTTCATGCACTGATCGCCACGCATCCAAAGTGAATGAATCCGCGCGCCCCTCAGCATTGCGCATCCAGATTCGAAGTCAAACCCGATCCACTCAGACTCTTGGTTATTTTGTCGGCATGCCCGCGCGCGCGCGCTTCGTGTTTGGCTTTGCTGTTCTCGTCCCCGCGTGCAGCGGCGACACGGGCGAGCGCACGGTGGCACTCCCACGCGAGCCGGACCTGGCCAATCTGCTCGGCCAACGCCAAGGCCAGCGTCAATGCTTGTTGCGCAGATTCATGCTGGGCGGCCGCGAGCCACGCCAGGCCGCGCAAGCGATGGGCCTGCGCCAGCATCTCGCGCATGTCGCTGCCGGGTGTCACAGAGGCCAACGAGGTCAACTGGTCCGCATGCGCAATGCACCCTGGCGCGTCGCCATTGGCCAGTGCCGACTCGGCCAGCGCCTCCAGGCAGCGCAGCACCAGCCAGGCTTCGCTGTGATCTTGCGCGTACTGCCGGGCTGCTTGCAATGCGGTTTGATCCGTTGGCATGCCGAGCCGCAATTGGGCGATCACCAGATTGGCCTGTAGCCTGGGCAGCCAATAAATAATGTCGGCACCCTGCGCCAGCGAGATGCCGCGCTCGAAATTCTGCAAGGCACGTCCAAGCAGATTCAGGTCAAGAAACAGGCAGCCCAAAGCGTCATTCGCCATAATTTGGTAGCGCACCAGCCTCAGCATCTCCAGCCGGGGCAGGGCTTCATTCAGGTCGGCCCAGGCTGCGCCAAAATTGCCCATTGCTGCATGCGTGTAGGCGCGTCCAATCAGCGTCGGGCCCAGGTGCCATTGCAGGTCGGCAGCGCGGGCAATGGTGAGTGCAGCGTCAAAATGCGACAACGCACGGGGAAAGTCGGCCAGCCCCATGTGGCCGGTGCAGGCCCAGCCGATCATCATCAGGTTTTCCGATTCGTAGCTCTTGTCAAAGATGCCGCGCGCGAGATCCAGCGAGCGCGTGAAAGCGGCGATGGCCGCAGCCGGTTCGGCGTTGGCGAAACAGGCCTCACCCCGGCCATGAAAAGCCTGCACCGCAACGATGTCAGTCAGGCCCAAGCGCTCGCAGATGTCGACGGCCTCCTGGTGATAGGCAATCGCCAGCTCGTTGCGGCCATTGCTCCAGGCTACCGTGCCCAGGTGATACAAAGTGTCGGCGGTATGCCGCCCGTCACCGGTGGCGCGCGAAATTTCAAGCGCCTCGTCCAGGCAGACGATGGCCTGCCCGTAGGCATCGGCGCGTCGATGGGCCATGCCGAGTCGAATCAACAGGTCGCGTGCATGCGCGTCTTCGCCGTTGGCACGGGCTGCGTCAATCGCGCGCTGAAAGTCGGCCACCGCGCCCTCGATCTGCCCTGCCTGCGCGCGCGCCCCGCCGCGCTGCTCGTACAGGGCGAGTTGCTGTGCTGGCGTTGCCGCATCCGGGTGTGTTTGCAGCAGCGCCAAGGCGCGGTCAAACCATTGCAGCGATTCACGCATCGCAAACAGCTTCTGTGAATGGTTGGCAGCCAAACCCAGGTAGTGCACCGCCTTGAACCACACGTTGCCGCGCTCATAATGCTCGGCGAGGCGGGCATCGTGCTCATGCGCCTTGATTTGCGGATGCTGTTCCAGCATCTCGGCCACTGCGCGGTGCAGCAGCACGCGCCGGGCCATGCCGATATCGCGGTAAACCACTTCCCGCACCTTGTCGTGGCTGAAATCGTAAAACCCGCGTTCCCGATCCTCGACCAAGAGACGGCGCTTTGCCAGCGACTCCATGGTGTGCAAAAAGCGCTCCTCGGATGAGTGGGCAAGCGCCAGCAAAGTCTCAAAATCAAAGCGCCGCCCGAGCACCGCCGCAAGGTCGAGCAGGGATCGGTCTTCTTCGGGCACGCGGGCCAGTCGGGTCCGCACGGAGTCCCGCAGCGCGTCTGGCAGCGGCAGCGTTGATGTGTTGCCCGACGCGTCGCTGGCACCTTGCGTTGCCGCGCCGTCGCTTTCGTTTCCACTTTCGTCAGTGTTTTCCTGAAGCGCGTGCATGATCGACCACAGGAAGAATGGGTTGCCGTCGGTTTCAAGGTGAAGTCGGGCAGCCAGATCGGGTGAACTCAGCTTCGGGTCGTTGAGCCGTTGCAACAGCGCGATGGTGTCGTCTGGCCCAAGGCGTTTCAGCGCAAGGTGGCGCGTATGCGGTTCGCGGTGCAAGCTCTCGACCAGGCTGGCCAGGGCTGAGGTGTTGGCGAGTTCCTCGTCCCGATACGCGCACATGAACACCGCCGGCCGACTGGCGGTCTGTCTGGCATAAAAATGGAGAAACTGCAGGCTCGCGTCATCAGCCCATTGAATGTCGTCGACCATCACAGCCAGCGGCCGGTCTTGCGCCAGCGCGTCGAAGAGTTGGACCAGCGCCAGAAACAGCCGTGCCTGGCGCGCCTCGGGCAAGTCTGCGGACAAAGGCGGCAGG
>JANOMD010000465.1:0-2351 GCA_031420135.1 Rhodoferax sp.
ATCACCAACCCGGTGCCCACGCGCGCCGAGGTGAGCGACGTGGCCAACGCCGTGCTGGACGGCACCGACGCGGTGATGCTCTCGGCTGAAACTGCGGCCGGCAAGTTTCCGCTGGAGACGGTGATCGAAATGGCCAAAATCTGCCACGCTGCCGAGGGCGCGAGTGATGTGAAGCTGGATGCCGACTTCACCGGCAAAACCTTCAACCGCATCGACCAGTCCATCGCCATGGGCGCACTCTTCACTGCCTACCACTTGGGTGCCAAAGCCATCGTAGCGCTGACCGACAGCGGCTCCACCCCGCTGTGGATGAGCCGCCACCTTGTCAACGTGCCGATCTATGCAATGACGCCCAAGGTGGAAACGCAACGCAAGATGACGCTCTACCGCAATGTGCGCCCGATCTTGATGGATGCCAGCAGCGACCGCGACACCGCGCTCGCGCAAGCCGAAAACCACCTCAAGTCACGCGGCATCGTGCAAAGCGGCGATGTCTACGCCATCACCTGCGGCGAGCCCATGGGCGCGCCGGGTGGGACGAATATGTTGAAGATTTGCCAGGTGGGGTGAGGGCTTTCTTTTTCTCTGCACCGCCGACTGCCGCCGCGCTGGGTAGGTTGCTGGTGAGTGGTTGATGCCAGCTATGGATATCCGCAGGTTGGTCGCTTCTGATCAGACTTTCAGGTATCGGCTTGGGTATTTCAGCCTCGGCGGATGACGAGCTAGGCCAGCGTAAAGTTCAGCGGTGCGCGGCACCTGCGCGCGTCCGTTGGAGCGGCAAGTTGGAAGCGGTCGCCTCAAGACGCTCAGCTAGCCAGACCTTAATAACAGACTGCCTTGTAACTCCCATTTTGCTAGCTTCGCGATCTAGTGATTCAATCATCCAGGTTGGGAAATCGACATTTACCCTTTTTTGCACTTGCAATACGCGCTTGGCTTTAGACAAGTCCAAAGAAGCCATCATGTCAAAGCCCCGGTCAAATTGTTGCTCGAATTTTTTAGCTTTCATAAAGTACCACCTCTTCTGTGCGTGCACGACGAACGGATATCAATCGGATATTCTCCCCTCGGTAGGTGATGACGGCCGACCAATGCTTCCCATCAATAAGCCCAATCAACAAGTACCGCGGCTCATCATCCGTTCTTGCCGGGATCTCCAGCAGCATCGGGTCGTTCCAGAGACCCTGCGCTTCAACAAAATCGATGCCGTGTTTCGTTCGATTGGATTCGCTCTTTTGGGCATCAAATTCGAAAGAACTCATGGTATAGAAAATATACCTTAATTGGCATCAAACTGCAAGTCAACTTGAGCGCGCGCGGGGCGAAAAATGTGTGCGACGCGGTGGTCGCTCATTTTGTGGGGTGACCGATAGATCGCTTCCACGCGCCTTTCGCGCCAAAGCCCGGTCACATTGCGCTGCCGCCGCGCTGGGCGGGTTGCTAAGCGGCTGATGGAACCCGCGTCGTCAACTCAATGCCCAGCGCTTGCATCACCGCCAGCGTCGTCTTCAGCGTAGGGTTGCCGTTCTCGCTAAATGATCGGTAAAGCTGCTCACGCGAAAGCCCAGTTTGCCCGGCAATTTGGGCCATTCCCTTGGCGCGCGCCACGACCCCTAATGCGTGCGCAATGTAGCCTGCGTCACTGGTTTGAAACGCTTCAGCCATGAAGGTTGAGATCGCTTCATCAGAACTCAAATCTTCAGCAGGGTCATAGGTTGTCAGTTTTTCAGCCATTTCATTCACTCCATTCAAGCGCCAATCGCTGTGCAGTTTTGATGTCCTTCGCCGGCGTGCTTTTGTCGCCGCCGCACAGCAGTACGATGATCGTCGTTCCCCGCCTCTGGAAGTACACGAAGCCGAGGCCGCCTACCGCAAGGCCATCGAGATCAATCCGAAGTGGGCAGGCTATTGGATGAGCCTGGGCAATCTGCTTCAAGACCAAAGAAAACGATTTACCGATGCTGAGGAGGCCTACCGGGAAGCTACCGTGCTTGCACCCGATAACCCGTTTCCTCTGGCAAACATGGCGAGGCTACTGGCAGCCACCGGGCGAAAGGAGGAAGCGAGCGATCAATACCGAAAGGCGCTGGTGATCGCCGGGGACGAACACCACAATTTGCGTTTGCAGGCCCACTGTTGGCTTGGCAACAACGACTTGGCAATGCAATCATTGGACAAGATGGCAGAACTGGCAACGATGGGCAATGGCGCTGCTTTCTACAGATTGAAGGAGCAGTGTTTTGAATGCCACGCGATTGGTTTGTCTAAACCGCTGGGGGATTTGATGGTGCGAAGCCAGTTTGCAGATTTTTTGATGCCTTTTGCCCTGGCGCTGCGCGCTGCAAATGGTG
>JANOMD010000466.1:0-1708 GCA_031420135.1 Rhodoferax sp.
TGCCAACGCTTGCTGCCGAGGTTGAACAGCGCCAGCATGAGGAGCTCAATGCGCTGTATGTGGCCATGACCCGGGCCCGCCACACCTTGGCGATTTCAAGTATCGCGCCCGCGCAGCCAAATGCGGGCAGTTGGTGGGCGCACCTGACCGATCCGGATGCCGACGTGGCAGAGGCTGACATGCCAACGGCGAATATCGACCCTGCCGGTCATCGCAGTCATGCCACCCCGGTGGCTACCGAAGGTGGATTGGGACTACTCGCTGGTGTGCCGTTGACTGAAGGCCGGTTCTACATCAAGCAACTGCCCGCTGCACCGCTCGCGGAGCGTTCTGATGCGGCTGCCATGGTGCAGGTTGACCCATCGCAGAGCCCGCCTGAATCACCCAGCGCGCGCGTTGGACGAGCCATGCACCGGCTGCTGCAATGGGGCAGCGCCACCGCGCAGAACGCGAGTTCTGCGGCGCGAGAGTTTGACCTGACGACCGGGCAGGGCAACGACGCTTTGCGCATGGCGCAGTGCATCCTGCAAGGCGCGGGCGCCTGGGCTTGGGACGCCGCAACGGTGGGCTGGCAAAGCAATGAAGTTGAGTTGTCGTACCAAGGCGAGCTGCTGCGCCTGGATCGCCTGGTGCAGCGCCGTGACACGCGGGAATGGTGGGTGCTCGACTACAAGACCAATGCGGCGCCACAGCTGGACCCTGAACTGATGGCACAGCTCAATCGGTACCGCGACGCGGTGCAGGCCATTTACCCGGGGCAGGCGGTACGGGCCGCGTTTTTGACCGGGCAGGGCGATCTGGTCGAGTTGCCCGCAAATTGAACCGTTGTCAGACCTTGAAATGCTATATATTAGATAGCTAACAATGTATATTTTACGAGAGCTAGAGGCCTATTTGGTCAGTTTTTCGGCTAAAATCGTCTTGCGCTGACCAATTTTGGCGCGTTTCATATCATCGGTGATATGAATTTAATTTGAATAGTGTGCGGTGCAAAAACTCAATCTTCTGAATCATGGGCCAGCCAGGGTCATCGTTGTCGGTGGCGGACCGGCCGGGCTGATGGCTGCTGATGTGCTTTGCCGCGCTGGTATCGCCGTCGATCTGTATGACGCCATGCCCTCGGTGGGCCGCAAGTTCCTGCTGGCTGGCAAAGGTGGCTTGAACTTGACGCATTCGGAGTCCGCCGCCATTTTTGAATCCCGCTTTGGCGCTCGCCGTGACGTGGTGGCTTCCTGGCTACAGGACTTCGGCGCCCGAGAGATCCGTGCCTGGGCCCAGGCGCTCGGGGTGGAAACTTTTGTAGGCACGTCCGGGCGGGTGTTTCCGACCGACCTGAAAGCCGCACCTCTGCTGCGCGCCTGGCTGCACCAGCTGCGCCATGGCGGGGCCGGGCCAGCCGTGAAATTCCACATGCGCCATCGCTGGCTCGGTTTTGGTCCTGACAATGCGTTGCGCTTTGACTCGCCCGCAGGCGCCGTTGTTGCCGATGCGGATGCTGTCGTTCTTGCGTTGGGCGGCGCGAGTTGGGCGCGCCTTGGCTCAGATGGCGCCTGGGTTGCGTTGCTTTCACAAAAGGGCGTCGCAGTGGCACCGTTGCAACCCTCGAACTGCGGTTTTGATGTGGCACAGGGTGTAAAGAATGGTGTGAAAAGTGGTCTGGACAAGGGTGTCGCAAATGATGTGACAAATGGTTGGAGCGAGCACTTTG
>JANOMD010000467.1:0-8540 GCA_031420135.1 Rhodoferax sp.
GGTCAAGCTGACCCTGGTAGCCAAGGCTGATACGTCGCCCGCCCCACCGGCCGCGCTGGTCACAAGGGCCAGCGCAGCGCAGGCCAACGGGGTGGCGGTGCCGGGCCACTGGCTTGTCAAAACTCAGGCCAAACCGGGTGACACCGGCACGGCCAAGCAGCCCGCAGCGACGCCAGATGCCAAGGCCAAAACGCCGTCGGGTGCCAGCGCCGCCAAAGCGGGACTCAAGGCGCAGGGCGCTACCACAGCTACCACGGCCGGTGCTGCTACGCAAGTCGCGGCAGGCCAAGCCCCGGCACTGGGCCAGGAGGCGCTGCTGGGCCAGGTGCGCTTTAACAATCAATGCGCGCACTGCCACGGCACGGATGGAGCCAGCCCCATCCGGGAGCGCGATGTGCGCCGCATGAAGATGCGCTACGACGCTAAATGGCGCGACATGGCCGTCGCCACGATCAAAAATGGCCGCAACGACCTGGGCATGCCGCCCTGGAAAGAGATTCTGAAAGAGCCCGAGATTGACCAGCTCCTGAGTTTCATTGAGACGGTGCAAAAATAGCCGTTGCAATGTTGTCCGTCAAAAACAGCGGTAAACGTTATGGTGATCGCTGGGCGCTGAAGGATGTCAGCTTCGAGCTACATGCGGGGCAATTCTGCGCCTTGCTCGGCCCCAACGGCGCCGGCAAATCGACGCTGTTTCAATTGCTCACAGGCATGTTTGTGCCCGATCAGGGCGACATCAGCATCGACCAGATCGACCTGCGCCGCCATCCCGCCAAAGCGCTGGCTCGCATCGGTGTGGTGTGTCAGCAGCAGGCGCTTGACCTGGACTTGACGGTGCGCCTCAACCTTATATTCCATGCCGATTTGCATGGCATGGCGCGCGCCCTCACGAAGGCGCGCATCATTGAGGGCTGCGCCGCATTGGGCTTGAACGATGAGTTGGACCGCACGGTGCGAGAACTGTCGGGTGGCACCAAACGCAAGGTGGAGCTGGTGCGCGCGCTGCTGCATCGCCCCGGTTTGCTGCTGATGGATGAGGCCACGGTGGGGCTCGATCCGAAATCACGAAAAGATATTTTGAACGCCGTCCACCAGGATGTGCGCGAGCGCGGCACCTGCGTTTTGTGGGCGACTCATTGGGTCGAAGAAACCATTGACGCGCATCGACTGCTGGTGCTGCACCAAGGTCAAATCGTGGCCGAGGGCAGCCCGGCAGAAGTGACTGCTGCACTGGGTCAACCCACGCTGGAAGCGGGCTTTATCGCGCGCACCAGCCTTGCCGCATCAACCACCTCCAAGAAAGGATGAAAGACATGAGCTTGTTGCAACAACTACTGGTAGCGACCATCACGGCCACGTTGTCAATCGCCGCTGGCGCGCAGTCCATCGCCCTGGTCTCCAGCGAAAAAGACAATGCGCTGACCATCGTTAACTTGAAGGATCAAAAGGTCGAAGGCACCATCCCCACCTGCAAGCGCCCGCGGCACATGCAGCTCACGCCAGACCGCAAGCAGGTGCTGGTCGCCTGCAGCGATGACAACACGGCCGACGTGATTGATGTGGCTACGCGAAAATCCGTGGGCCGTATTCCGCTGGGCAACGAGCCTGAAGCCTTTGACATCTCGCCCGACGGCAAAACCCTTTACGTCTCGAACGAAGACGAAGGCGAGGTGAGTTTTGTCGACATCGCCAGCAAAAAAGTGCTCAAGACTGTGAAAGTTGGCAAGGAGCCTGAAGGTGTGAAGGTGTCGGCAGATGGCAAAACCGTCTACGTCAGCTCTGAAGTTGCCAGCATGGTGCATGTGATTGATGTGGCCACCGCAAAGGTTGTCAAAAACATTCCGACGGGCAAACGGCCAAGGCGTTTTGCGTTGACCCCAGACGGTAACGAGCTGTGGGTGACCAATGAGCTGGGCTCCAGCGTGAGCATCATTTCCACCAAAGAGATGGCCGTCGTCGGCACGGTGAAGTTCGCGATCAAAGGCGCGAAGGCCGCTGACATCACGCCGGTGGGCATCACCATGACGCGCGACGGCAAGCGCGCTTTTGTTGGGCTGGGCAAGGGCAATCATGTGGCGTTCATCGATGTTGCCAAACGCGAAGTCACGCAGCAGGTGCTGGCGGGCAAGCGCGCATGGAACGTCACGCTGAACAAGGACGAAACACAGCTTTACGTGATCAACGGCATGTCGGATGACATGACCATCATTGACGTGGCCTCGGCCAAGGCCACCAAAACGGTTGCGGTGGGGCGCGTGCCCTACGCTGCTGTGTTGATCGACTGAACAAGCGACTGACGCGACTGATCCATGCGCCGCAACATCGTTCTCGCACTTTTTTCGTCGCTGCTGGTTTGCGCCGCAGCGCAGGCGGCGGTGTGGAACGTCACACTGATCGAGCGCGCCGACGACGCGAGGCTGGATCGCAATCGGCTGGAGCGCGCGTACCTGGGCCATCCCGGCGGATCGGCGGCGGATGCGCTGGCGGTGGCGATGGACGAGGCGCAGTTTGAGCTGGAGGCGAGCAAATCTTCCATCAAGCTGAAAACCGAGCCTGTGCCCAGCCTGGAGGCTGCCCGCGCCGCTGCGCTCGCAGCCGAGAAGGCGGGGGCGAACATGCTGGTGGTGAATCTGCCAGCGGCCTGGGGCGCAGCCGTTGCAGGCACTGTGAAAATTCCTGTGCTCAACGTCGGCGCGAGTGCCGATTCATTGCGTGAAACCGAGTGCGCTGCAAATTTTTACCACCTGCTGCCCAGCGACCGCATGCGCGCCGATGCGCTGGCGCAAGCGCTGATATCACGCAAGTGGGTCAATGTTCTGCTGCTCAACGGCGCGTCGCCCGAAGATGCCACACGCAGTGCCGTGGCGCAAGCCAGCCTGAAGCGCTACGGCCTGAAAACGGTGGCGGTCAAGCCGTTCAAACTGTCCACCGACCCGCGCGAACGCAGCTTGGGGAATTTGACGCTGTTGACCACCGGCCTGACTTACGATGTGGTGTGGGTGGTCGACAGCGATGGCGAGTTCGCGCGCAGCCTGCCCTACAACACCGCGCTGGCCCGCCCGGTTGTGGGTAATGGTGGCTTGGTGGCGCTGGCGTGGCAACATCAGTTTGAGCGCTTTGGCGCACCGCAGGTCAGCCGCCGTTTTGCCAAGGCTGCCAAGCGACCGATGACAGATCACGATTGGGCGGCGTGGATGGCGGGCAAAGCCATTGTTGCAGCGGCCACTGCAACGCAAAAGCCGGATCTCGCATCAGTCCACAAAGCGCTGCTGGCCGCGAATTTGGATGGCTCCAAAGGTGTTGCGATGCAGTTTCGCCCATGGGACAGGCAGTTGCGCCAACCGCTGTTGTTGACCGACGGCCAGGGTGTGCAGGGCATCATGCCGCTGGAAGGCGTGATGCACCCGCGCAATGTGCTGGATACGCTCGGTGGCGATGAGCCCGAGAAGCTGTGCAAAGCCAAGCCATGAACCAGGGAGCCGCGTGAAACATCTCCTTCAAGCGCTGTCAGCCATCGTCTGGCGCGAGCTGTTCAAGTTTTCGCGTCAATACGGCAGGCTGGCATCGGCGCTGGTGCGGCCCCTGCTCTGGCTGGCAGTGTTCGCGGCGGGTTTCAGAACCGTGTTTGGCGTGGCCATCGCCGAGCCGTATGAAACCTATATTTCTTATGACGTGTACATCGTGCCGGGCCTGATGGGCATGGTGCTGCTGTTCAACGGCATGCAATCGTCCCTGGCGATGGTGTATGACCGCGAGATGGGCCTGATGCGCCTCTTGCTCACCGCGCCCTTGCCGCGCTGGTGGGTGCTGGCCTGCAAGCTGGCGGCGACGACGGTTTTGTCGCTCTTGCAGGCCCTGGCGTTTGTGATCGTGGCGCAACTGATGGGCACGCAGTTGCCTTGGTTGGGCGCGCACACCTTCCAGATCATCCTGGCCAGCGCGTCCGCCGCATTGATGCTGGGCGCCTTGGGTCTGCTGATGAGCGTTCACATCAAACAATTGGAGAACTTTGCAGGCACCATGAATTTCGTTATTTTCCCCATGTACTTCATGTCCACCGCGCTGTATCCGCTTTGGAAGCTGGAGGAATCGGGTGCCAACTGGGTCTACCAGATCGCGCGTTTCAACCCGTTCACCCACGCGGTCGAGTGGATGCGCTTTGCGATCTATGGCAAAGACGCGGGCGACTCGCCCTGGATCGTGTTGGCGACGCTTGTGGTGTGTTTTGGTCTGGCCTGCTGGGGCTACGATCCGCAACGCGGGTTTGGACAGTTGGCCAAGCGTGGCGGTCCTCCATGAAAAACACCAGTCACGCATTGACGGCTGGCATCACGCGCCGACAAGCGCTGGTCGCACTGGGCAGCCTGGTACCACTTTCAAGCCGCGCGCAAGCGCCTTTTCCAACCCGCCCGATCACGCTGATTGTCCCTTGGTCGGCTGGCGGCGCAACCGACACCACAATGCGCCTGATGGCGGAGCTGGCCGGTAAAACCATGGGCCAGCGCGTCGTCATTGAAAACCGTCCTGGTGCCGGTGGCACCCTGGCCATGCCGGTGATCCAGCACGCTGCTCCCGACGGCTACACGCTGGCGCAGATGCCCTACCCGGCGCTACGCGCGCCGCACCTGCAAAAAGTCAGTTGGGACCCGATCCGCGACACCACACCCGTCCTCCAGATCAGCGGCGTCACCTTTGGCGTGGTGGTCCCTGCCAACAGCCCCTTCAAGTCATTTGATGACCTGTTGAAGTTTGCAGCCGCCAAACCCGGCGAACTGACCATTTCAACCAATGGCCTGGGCACCACGCCGCACGTGGTGCTGGACGAACTGTTTGGCCAGCGCAACTTGCGGTATATCCACGTCCCCTACAAAGGCACGGCCGAGCAGATGCTGGCGGTGGCGTCTGGCCAACTGATGGCGGGCGTGAACTCCAACGGTTTTGTGCCTTATGTGGATTCGGGCAGACTGCGCCTGCTGGCGACATTCAACGAACGCCGCTCGGCCCGTTGGGCGAATGTGCCCACGCTCAAGGAGCTGGGCTATGGCATCACCGCCATGTCGCCCTACGGCCTGGTTGGCCCGCGCGGGATGGACCCACAGGTTGTGCAAACCCTGCATGACGCGTTCAAGGCCGCGCTGTTTGATGCCCATCATGTGGCCGAATTGGCCAGGTACGAGCAGGAACCCAACTACCTCGGTTCGAAAGACTATGCGACGGCCCTGCGCGAGGCGTTTGCCTTCGAACGACGAAATGTCGAGCGATTGGGTCTGACCAAGCCACAGTGACGTTGCTTAGGTTTTTGCTGTCTTGCGGATAGCGACGGGGCAGCCCGGCACTCTGTGATCGCCCTTCCAGGCTTTTTGGCAGCGAGGGCGTTTGCCTCAGACCGAAAATGGCAGCGACCGCTGGCGCTTGCCCGACAACATGAACAGCGCATTGGCCACGGCCGGCGCCAGCGGCGGCACACCGGGTTCGCCAACGCCGCCGGGTGGGCCCGCGCTGTCGATGATGAAGGTCTCAACCACCGGCGACTGTGCCAGCCTCACCATCGGGTAGTCGTTGAAATTGGTCTGTTGCACCACACCCTCCTTGATATCGATCTTGCCGTACAGCGCAGCCGTCAATGCAAATATCACAGCCCCTTCCATCTGCTGCGCAACGATGTTCGGGTTCACCACGATGCCGCAGTCAATCACGCAGACGACGCGGTGAACGCGCGGTTTGCCATCTGCCAACGACACTTCGGCCACCTGCGCCACGATCGAGCCAAACGACTCGTGCAGTGCAATGCCGCGCGAGCGGCCCGCAGGCAAGGGACTGCCCCAACTGGCTTTTTCCGCAGCGAGTTTCAGCACCGTCTGGTGGCGTGGTGCGGCACCGAGCAAGTTGCGCCGAAATACAAACGGGTCTTGCCTTGCCTCCAACGCCAGCTCGTCCATGAAGCCCTCAGAGAAGAAGGCATTGTGCGAATGCCCGACGGACCGCCAGAACCCGACCGGCACATCCATCCGGGTGGACACATGCGACATATGCTGGTGAGCGATGCCATAGGGCAGGTCAAACAGGCCTTCAGCGGTCGTCTTGTCAGGAATATCGACCGGGCCCGAAAGCCATGGCATGGTGCGCGCAAACATGCGCGGGCTGATGGCATCACCCGCCGACCGGATACGTAGGCTGTTGACAGCGCCCTTGGCGTCGAGCGACGCACGCAGCGTTGCCACGTGCATGGGGCGGTAAAAATCGTGCATGGTGTCTTCTTCGCGCGACCACGCCAGTTGCACCGGGCGGCCGCCACATTCCATCGCCACCCGCACTGCCAGCGCCGCGTAATCAACCTCAAGGCGGCGCCCAAATCCGCCGCCCAACAAGGTCACGTGCAGCTTGACTTTGTCGATATTGATTCCAGCAACGGTTGCTGCAACGGCACGCACCGCCTGCGGCACCTGGGTTGGCGCCCACAATTCCACCGCGCCGTCCTTGACCGACGCCGTGCAATTCATCGGCTCCATCGTCGCGTGGGCAAGATAGGGCGCGCGGTAAGTTGCCTCGATCACGCGTGCAGCTTTGCCTTCGGTCTGGGCGGCTTCCCCTTTTTTGTAAAAGGTGAAGGCATCATCGCTCTTGAGTGCAGCCAGCAAGTCGGCTTCAATCTGCTGGGTGTCCAAAGCACCCTGCGCGCGCTGCTGCCATGTCACATCAACCGCCTGAGCGCCTTGACGCGCATGCCAGGTGGTTTTGCCAACCACGGCAAAGCCAGCGGTTGAACCGGCAAGGGACTCAAGCATGACCAGCCGGTCAACGCCGGACAGGGCCAGTGCCGCCGTGGAATCGATCTTGCCGGGTGTACCACCCTGCATCGGGCACAGGCGCACGGCAGCGAACAGCATGCCAGGCAGGCGCACGTCAAGCCCAAACTGCGCCGTGCCGTTGGTATTTGCAGGGACGTCGGGTCTGGGCGCGGGCTGCCCAATCAGCTTCCAGTGCTTGCGGTCTTTCATCACCACGGTCCCAGGCACCTTGCCACCGGCTGACTTGGCCAGCTCACCATAGTGGGCCGATTTACCGGATCGGTGCGACACAACGCCGTCTTTGACGACCAGCTCGTTCAGTGGGACGCTCCATTCGGTTGCGGCAGCACCCAGCAGGCTGGCGCGGGCGGTGGCTGCCGCCAGGCGAAGCGGTCCCCAGGCATCGGCGACGCTGGACGATCCGCCCGTCGCAATGACGCCGAGTTCGCGCGCCACTTTGCCCACCATCCATTCACTGAACCGCACCGTGGTGGACCTGGCTCCTTCCTGCAGGTCGGACGGGTGAAATGGCAGCGCGCCCAACAGCATCACGACATTGCCGTAAATCTTGTCCGACCCAGCCTGCTCCAGCGACACGCGGGTCAAGGGGACGTCCAGTTCTTCGGCCACCATCATCGGAAGCGACGTGTGCACGCCCTGGCCCATTTCGCTGCGTGCCATGGCCAAAATCACCCTGCCGTCGGCGGCAATTTTGATCCAGCCGTTCAGTGCGATATCTCCCTCGGTCGGCAGCATCAAACCGGGCAACCCCAGGCGCGAGCGTGCTGGCATCGCGCCCCAGCCCACCACCAGGGCACCGGCAGCGCCCACGGCGCCCAGCAGCCAGGTGCGGCGCTTCATGCCGCAGTTCCAGAGGTGGCCGACGCCGCTGGTGCACCCGCCGCACGGTGAATCGCCTTGCGCACCCGCTGGTAGGTGCCGCAGCGGCAGATGTTGGTCATGGCCTCGTCAATATCGGCATCGGTGGGTTTGGGCTTTTTCTCCAGCAAGGCCGCTGCCGCCATCAGCATGCCGCTTTGGCAATAGCCGCATTGGGGCACCTGCTCTGCAATCCAGGCTGCCTGCAGGGCATGGGGCTTTTGCGGGGTGCCGAGCGACTCGATGGTTTGAATCTGTTTGCCCGCCACTGCCGAAAGCGGCACGACGCACGACCGGGTCGCCACGCCATCCACCTGCACGGTGCAGGCACCGCAGGCTGCGATGCCGCAGCCGAATTTGGTGCCGGTGAGGTTGAGCACATCGCGCAGCGCCCACAGCAGCGGCATGTTGGGGTCGGCGTCCAGCTGCATCGCCCGCCCGTTGATGGTGAGTTCCATGCGTTCTCCAGAAAGTCGGTCGCAGATGACCAAGGGGTCAAATAAATTAACCTACAGGTTAATTTTTTGAGCAATTTTCGTTGAAAAATCACATTTTTTCGATAAAATGAGGCTCTAGCTCTCGTATTATATAGATAGTTTGCTATAAATAGTATAGTAACTTGGTGCTGACGCAAAAACGCCCTAACCCGCCAGCGCCGCTTCAATGTCCTGGGCCATGCTCTCTGGCTTGTCGGTCGGCGCATAGCGCTTGATCACCGCGCCGTCTTTGCCCACCAGAAACTTGGTGAAGTTCCATTTGATCGCCTTGCTGCCCAGCAGGCCGGGCGCTTCGGCGCTGAGCCACTGGTACAGCGGGTGCGCGCCGCTGCCGTTCACGTCGATTTTCTCCATCATCGCAAAGCTCACGCCGTAA
>JANOMD010000468.1:0-4823 GCA_031420135.1 Rhodoferax sp.
GCATCACCGCCACACCGACCATCAGAAAGACGCCGGTGATGATCGGGTAGTCGCGCTGCTGCACGGCCTCCAGCAACAACAGGCCCATGCCCGGAATGACGAAGATTTGCTCGATGATCACCGCCCCACCGATCAGCAGAGGCGCCTGCAGCCCGATCAGGGTGACCACCGGACTCAGCGCATTGCGCAGCGCATGGCGCACGATCACCAGGCGCTCGGTCAAGCCCTTGGCCCAGGCGGTGCGGATGTAATCCTGGCGCAGCACCTCCAGCATCATGGTGCGCGTCAGCCGCATGGTGATGGCCGACAGCGCGGCACCCAGTACCATGCCGGGCAGGAGCATCTGCTGCAGGTTCATATAGGGGGACTGCATGAAGGGTGTGAATTCGATCGGCGGCGACCACCCCCACCAGATCGACGGGAATACCACCACCATGGTGCCCAGCCAGAAACTCGGCACGGCCAATAGGAGGATGGAAAATGAGCGTGCGAGGTAATCACCCGGGGTGTCCTGGCGCAGCGCCGAGTACACGCCGATGGGCAGTGCGATGACCAGGCCGACCGCCAGTGCGATGGCGCCCAGCTCAAAGGTAACCGGCAGACGCGCCAACAACTGACTGGCCACCGGGGTGCCCTGCCAGAGTGAATTGCCAAGATCGCCGTGCAGCATGATCGCGCCGATCCAGCGGAAGTACTGCTGCCACATCGGCACGTCCAGGCCGAGGGCGGCAATCAATTGTTCGCGGCTGAGTTTGTCGGCGGTGACGTCGTTCTGGCTCAGCATCAGGTCGATCACGTCACCCGGAATCAGGCGCACCGTGACAAACACGATCAGGCTGGCCAAAACCAGCGTGGGCAGCAAGACCAGCAGGCGGCGCAGGATGTAGCCGCGCATCAAACGCCACCAAGCCCGGCAGCTCCGACTGCCATGCGCTCAAGGCGGGTTGTCTGGTGAACTGGTCGCACTCGATGTCTCCTGTCAGAATTATTTTGAAAAACAACCAATCTGCCAGGAGATAGTACTGCGTCCGTTTGCGCTTGGCTATCGATTTCCCAAAAAATGATGCCAAAGACGCTTTGGATTATTGATGCCTTATCGAAGTGGAAATGGAATCATGCCTCGACGGTCACGCCTTTCCAGAACGCCACGCGGTCCCGCACCGCCTCGGCTTCAGGTTTCGGGTCAGGGTAGTACCAGACCGCATCCACGTTCATGTCGCCATTGACGATGAGCGAGTAATAACTGGCCTGCCCCTTCCAGTGGCACATGGTTTTGTGGTTGCTGAAGGCCGTGAACTCGCGCTTGAGTGAGGCGGCGGGGAAGTAGTGGTTGCCCTCAACCAGCACCGTGTCATCACTTTGCGCAATGACGGCGCCATTCCAGACTGCTTTCATGAGGTGGATCCTTTCACGTGGGTGCCTGCAACCAGTGCAGGCTGAAACGCTGGTCGGCATCGGTCCAGACTGGCCCGGGTGTGAACCCGGCCTGCGTGGCCAAGGAACGCAAGCCGGAGATGGTGAACTTGTATGAATTTTCGGTGTGCAGGGTCTCACCTTCTTCAAAGTTGAAAGCCTGGCCCATCAACCGCACCGTCTGCCGAATTCGGCTCATCAGGTGCATTTCAATACGCTGCAGCGGCGCATTGTAAAACGCGCTGTGCGCCCATTGCGCCAGGTCAAAATTTGCCTGCAATTCGCGGTTGGCGCGCGCCAAAAGGTTAAGGTTGAACGCTGCCGTCACCCCCTGCGCATCGCTGTAGGCCGCATGCAGAACGCCGGGGTCTTTGATGAGATCGGCACCCACCACCAAGGCGCCACCCCGAAGCACCCCCGCCGCCATCCTGAAAAACTCGACCGCCTCGGGTGGCGTGAAGTTGCCGATGGTGGAGCCGGGAAAGAAACCGACCCGCATGCCACTGCCTGCTGCGGGAGCAGGCAAGCTGAAAGCCTGGGTGTAATCGGCAACCACTGGCACCACCCGCAGCGTGGGGTAATCGGCCTTGAGCCCGTGCGCGGCCAGCGCCAGGTGCTCGCCCGAGATGTCAATCGGCACGTAACGGGACGGTGACTGCATCGCGTCCAGCAGCAAACGCACCTTGGTCAGCGAACCGGCGCCAAATTCAACCAGCTCTGCGTTGGACCCCATGTGGCCCGCGATGTCACGGGCGCAGTCGCGCAGGATGCCCAGCTCGGTGCGCGTGGGGTAATACTCAGGCAACTCACAAATCTGGTCAAACAGCCGGGAGCCTTCGTGGTCGTAAAAATACTTGGGTGCAATGCTGCGCGGTGTGTGGGCCAGTGCCGCCAGAAAATCGGTCGCAAAGGGATCAACGGTTGATGGCTTTTGATCAGGCTTGGTTTCGGGCATTGAGAGCACGGCGTTGACGGTTGACATGGGGCTGTTTGGGACTGTTGGGACTGTTGGAACTGTTTGGGCAGGGACGTTTGAAATCAGGTGGGAGACGGTTTCGGTCAGGCTGCCTCGAACGTCATGCCGGCCTTGCGCAAACGCGCCAGCAGCACGTCGCCCAGGCCAGTGGCCGGCGTCAGCACGCCGCCGAAAACGCGGCCGCCGGGCAGTTGGTCGAGTTCCAGCGCCAGAGCCAGCGCCGCTTCACAGACCATCCTGGTGGTTGCGCGGTTGCCAGGGTCGCCCTGGTCTGCCACGCGCGCTCGCACGACGTGCCCGAGCGCGCTTTTTCCCACCAGTTCGCAGCGGAATGAGCCGCCGTCCATGGCCGCTTCCGAGGGGCCGGTGCCAGGCCCCGGTGCCAGGCGGCGGGCCAGCCTTCGAATTGGCGCGAGCTTCAGCGTGGCCTGGGACGCCGCCATGCCCGCGCTGAACACAGCCGCTGCCGCCGCTGCCAATGGACCGGCCCCAAAGCGCATGTATTCCTGGTAGTGAAAGTCTTTGGCGTAGCCAGCGGCCTGCACGCCAGCGGGGGTGAGCAGCGCCGCGCTGCGACGCACCACCCGGGTGTTGATGGGCCCCATGAAGAACGGACCAAGCCAGGCCTGAAAATCAAGGTCATAAATCGGTGCCACCGGATCCAGATCGGCACCCGCAGCGGGCACCTTGGACGAGCTGGGGTTCAACAAGAAGGGATCGGCCACCAGTTTGGCCTGACCCGAGTCCAAGAAATTGAACATCGACGCCAGCGTGCCGCCATTCACGCCGCCGCGCAGGCTGAAGCAGGCCTTCACGCGGTCACAGGGCTGGCCGTACTTTTGCTGCATGGTCTGCGTGACCAGCCACGTCCCCAGGTCGGATGGCACCGAATCAAAGCCGCAAAACGGGATGATGCGGGTGCCGTCGAGAGCCGCCTGTGCATGGTGCTGCCGGATCAGGCCGTGCACCCACGGCGTCTCGCCGGTGATGTCCACATAATGCGTGCCGTGCTTGACGCAGGCCGCGACCAGCGCACTGCCATACAGCGCGAACGGACCGGCCGTGCTGAGCACCACTGCGCAGTTGCGGGCCAATGCATCAAGCGCCTCGTTATCCTGTGCATCGGCCACGACAATGCCGGCCTTGGCAGCACCGGCCCCGCAGGCCGCCTTGACGGCCTCCAGCCGGTCGGCACTGCGCCCGGCCAGCGCCCAGCGAAGCGACTTGGCGCCTGCTGCGCGGCTGGTAGAGCGCTTTGCAAAATAGGCCACCGTTTGGCGACCGACAAAGCCGGTGGCGCCATAGAGCACCACATCGTATTGGCGTTTTCGCAGGGCTGTTGTCATTTTGATCGGGTTGATTGCTACACTAATAATAGCTCAGTGAAACGGACTTTGTGAAGGACATCCCATTTTCAGCCAACTTGGGGCGATTGCGTTGGTTGCGGGAAATTTTTCGGGACAATTAACTGAATGCCAGACTGGTGCCAGGGCAACCGGAATCTTTCAGGATCGGCACTACTATTCGATCTTTATCAGGAGACTCCCATGACCCAGCTTGCCCGCCCGATCACCCAACTTGTCAACCACCAGATTCGCCTGGCGTCCCGTCCGGTGGGCCTGCCCACAGTAGAGAACTGGAGCGCAACCACCGAGCCGGTCGCAGAACCAGCCGAGGGCGGCGTGCTGCTCAAGACGCTGGCGCTGTCGCTGGACCCAGCCATGCGCGGCTGGATGAACGAAGGCAAGAGCTACATTCCACCGGTCGGCATCAACGAGGTCATGCGCGCGGGCGGCGTCGGCAAAGTCATCGCATCAAAAAACCCCAAGTTCGCGGTGGGCGACTATGTGTCAGCAGGCTTTGGCGTGCAGGAGTACCTGCTGGCGCCCGAAGCCGACATCAAGCGCAGCGGCTTGGTAAAAATCGACCTGCGTGCAGGCAGCCTGACGCAGTGGCTCAACGTACTGGGCATGCCCGGCATGACCGGTTACTTTGGCCTGATGGAGGTCGGCCAGCCCAAGCCAGGTGAGACCGTGGTGGTGTCGGGCGCTGCCGGTGCCGTGGGGCAAACCGTGGGCCAAATCGCCAAGATCAAGGGCTGCCGTGTGGTTGGGATTGCCGGGGGCAAAGCCAAATGTGAATGGGTCGTGAAAGAGCTGGGGTTTGATGCCTGCATTGACTACAAGAGCGGCGCAGGCGCTGTGCGGGCGGGTTTGAAGGAACATTGCCCTAAAGGCGTAGACATCTATTTTGACAACGTCGGCGGCGAAATTCTGGATCATGTGCTGGCGAAAATCACACGCGGTGCGCGCATCATCATCTGCGGCGCGATCAGCCAGTACAACAACACCACGCCGATTCAAGGGCCTAAAAACTACCTCAGCCTGCTGGTCAACCGCGCCCGGATGGAAGGCATCGTCGTGTTCGACTACGC
>JANOMD010000469.1:0-4023 GCA_031420135.1 Rhodoferax sp.
GCTCCAGCACCACATTGCGGCCTTTGGGGCCGAGGGTGACTTTGACTGCGTTGGCCAGGATGTTGACACCCTCGACCATGCGTGCGCGGGCTTCGCCGCCGAAAATTACGTCTTTTGATGCCATTTGATTACTCCAATAAATTTCAAAAAATATGAATCAGTTGAGGACAGGGCGACCGGGCGCTTCGCGCGTCGTTCGGTCTGTCCCGCAAATTACTTGGTTTCTACGACGGCAAACAGGTCGTCTTCTTTCATGACCAGCAACTCATCGCCGTCAACCTTGACGGTTTGGCCGGAGTACTTGCCGAACAGAACGCGGTCGCCGACCTTGACGTTCATGGCGAGCAACTCGCCCTTGTCGTTCTTTTTGCCAGGGCCTACGGCCAGCACTTCGCCTTGATCAGGCTTTTCAGCGGCTGAATCAGGAATGACGATGCCAGAGGCGGTTTTGGTTTCGTTTTCGACGCGTTTGACAATCACGCGGTCTGCGAGTGGGCGAAGTTTCATGAGATCTCCTGGGTATTTGAAACAAGGGTTGACTGAATCGTAGGCAACCGTCGGCAAAGTGCCAACGACGTGCTGATCGGTCAAATCGGCACACATTACCTTGTGGACCGAGCGTTGTTAGCACTCAAGTCTTACGAGTGCTAATGATAAGGGCTTTTTCACGGTTTTCAAGGTTTTCGCAACAAACTTTGACTGAACGCCGTCAATTTTGCTGGGTGAGCAAAACGACATCTTCCCGTGCCGTTCAAACTTCACGGCGGATTGGGGATGGATGGTCTGAGGTCATTAAATATGCCCAAATTGGGTTTATTGGAGTCCAAATTGGCTGGTTTTTGCCAAAAAAGTGATTAAATATCCTTGTAGCTCCATTACTATATAGATAGTTTGCTATATTAAATGTAGCATTCATTTGTACAAATTGTCATTGCGGTATCGGGCGCTCAAGGCCCTCAATGAGCCAGCAGCTTTAAATTCAGGCGCGGACACGTTCCATCCAGGGCTTGAGCCAGTGCACCCAGCGCCCGTGGGCACTGAATCCTCCCCAACTGGCAACCGCCCGCCCGTCGCCACAGGCAATGAATCGAAGGTGATCGGCTTTTGGCGGCGCGCAGTTAAACGGCAAACCTGCCATTGCGGCACGCACGGCCTGAAACTGAACAACGTCGTCCACCTGAAAATTGGGTGCCGTCAACACGTTGGGATGGCTGGCCGAACGCAGACTGGCCTGCACCGCGATAAACCCGCACGTATCAAGCGCTAAACCACTCTCGGCGGCGATGGCTGGTGCGTTGGGCCGTGTCGCCACCAGCGGCACGTCGCAGGCAAGGCGGGCACCACTGGCAAGCAGCAACTCGCCCGGCGCGATGGCGACGGCGCTGTCTGGCAGCACGGTGATGTTTTTGGACTTCAGGATTTGTGCCAGCCGGGCGCGCAAGGACGGTGACGCGCCAGCGGCCAGCGCGGTGCCACCGGTGACCAGCGTGACAGCGCAATTTGGCAAGGCGTCGGCGATGGCCAGGGACAGCTCAATGCTGACCAACGCCTGCGCCAGGCTGGCAGGTTGCGGTTGCGAAGGCAGGGCAGCGCTGCTGTCGCAAATCACGGCCACACGCAAGGCACGGCTGGCGGCCAATTCAGGCACGCGTGGCCACAATTTGCAGAAGGCTTCTGAAGGCCGCACAAACAGGCCGTTGGCTTGAGCGCCTGGCATGGCGAGGTCAACCAGCTCGCGCTGCTGTACCGGTTCCAGATCGATGCTGAGCCAGTCGTACCTGATTTCCTGGCCATCCGCCAGCAACACGGCACTGGCGGCTGCGTCCAGCGCCGTTGCCTCCAATTCCAGCCATTGGGAGCGCGACTTTTGCACCAGCAACTCGAGGTCGGTCGCGCAGTCGTCTATCGAATGGTGGCCCGCGACAAAACCAGGCACCAGGCTGGCGTCGAAGCAGCGTAGCTGACGTGAAACCAAAGTGACCTTGACATCGTCAAAGGGCGGATTCCCGGGCGTTTTGGCCAGATACGCAAGCAGGCGGACATGGGCCGGGCCGTTGCCCACCAATACGAGTTGCTGTGTCATTCCATTTCCATTTCAATCGGACAGGTTGTTGCACCTCCTAGCCGTGCTAAAGCACTGTCTTCGTCGGTGCGCCTACTGTCCGATTGAAATGGAAACGGAATCATGCCGTCAAACGCCGAATGTCAGAAGGGTGGATTGAAGGGCTTTCGTTCACGATGGTTCAGTTGGCGCTCGGTCCTGAAAGGCACGCCAGCCCCAGCCAATGCGCATGGCAATGGTCACCGCGCACAAGGCTGAAAAAACGTAGGCCAGTTGCGGAAAATACGAAGGCCACAGGCACATGGCACAGAAGCACAGCAGCGTTTCGGTAGCTTCCGTCAGGCCACCCAGAAAGTAAAACGACTTGTTGGGATAGGCCACGCTGGCCATGCCGCGCTTGGCAGCCATGACTGCAAAAGCCAGAAAGCTCGAACCGGTGCCCATGAAAGCCGCCAGCAGCACGGCCGCCGGCAACGCATTCTGGGCCGGATTGGCGAAGGCGAAAGCCAGCGGGATGCTCGGGTAAAAAAGAAAATCCAGCGTGATATCTAGAAAACCGCCTGCGTCGGAGGCCTGGGTCAGGCGCGCCACCGCACCGTCCAGCGCATCGAAGGTGCGTGACAGCAGGATAAAAAGCGCACCCGTGATGAAAGCCTGTGTCGCGATCAAATACGCCGCAAACAGGCCAATCAGGAACCCCGCCACCGTGATCTGGTTGGCACCTAAGCCCATCCGCACCAGCACCTTGGCAGCGGAATCGACGAACGGCTTTAACAGGGCAGTGGCGCGGCGGTCAAGCATGGCGTGGTAACGGGTAAATGGATAACCTGAGCGATGCGGTGCTCGGGGCAAGTATGACTTTAAAGGACGGGTAGCCGGGTGACGTGCACCGCGTCGGCAATATCGGCATCATCATGAGTCACCAGCAGCACGGGTAAGTTCCGCGACACCACCAGCTTGAACACAAAATCACGCATTCGTGCGCGCAATGCAGCGTCGAGTTTGGAGAATGGCTCGTCCAGCAACAGGGCCTGTGGCTCGGCCAGCAGGGCACGCATCAAGGCCACGCGCGCGCGCTGGCCGCCCGACAGCGTGGCGGGGTCGGCATCGGCAAAAGCGGTCATTTCCAGGTCTTGCAGGCCCTGGCGCACCTTGTCTTCACGCTGTTGGCGCTGCGCTTTAGGAGCCGCCGGCAGCGCGAAAAGCAGGTTTTCGCGCACGCTCATATGGGCAAACAGCAAGTCTTCCTGAAACAGGATGCCAATGCGCCGCTGCTCGGTAGGAAGCAAGTCGATGCGCTGGCCATTCAAGTGGATCGTGCCTTCAAACGTCAATCCGGCGTTGAGCGTGCCGCAGATGGCCGACAACAAACTTGATTTGCCCGAGCCGCTGGCCCCCATGACGGTATGGATCACCCCGGCGGGCACGGTCAACCGCAGGTTCTGCACCAGCGTTGTGTTGACAGCCCTCAAGCTGTGCACCTGAACTGACAGGCTCATGCGCGCATCAGCCCCATCGGGTGGGCCAAACGGCTGATGGCGTCAAAATTCTGTGAAATGCTATAAAAAACAGAGTTCAATGCGGTCATGTTTGAATTGTTGCAGAAGTTTCGAGTGTTGTTTTTTCAAGGTCGAGGTGCAGCGTATCAGGGGCGATAATGAACCCGCGCCGAACCAGCAGACAGAATTTCGTTGCGCTTGAGTCGTAATTTTCGACGTATTTTTCGACGTATTTTTCAGTTTCACCCTGTTGGGAGTTTCCATGTTCAAAAAGACTTTTGTGGCTGCGGTGGCATTGCTGGCCTTGGGGGCGTTGGCACAGGCTCAGAACTCGGCGGCCAAGAACGAGCTGGTGGTCAAGATTTTGCAGTTGCAGCGCCCGGCAATCGAAGGCATTGCCACCGCCCTGGCGCAGCAGCCAGCACAAACCCTGATGCAGGGCGCAAGCATTGCGCTACAGAC
>JANOMD010000470.1:0-4729 GCA_031420135.1 Rhodoferax sp.
GCGGTATCTGCGCGCTTGAGCAGTTCGTCCGGTTGATTGGGCAGCGGCGGGTGTTGGGCAATGCCGATGGAGGCACCGATTTGCGCCTGGCCTCGCGCGAAAACGCACGGCGCTTGCAGTTGCGCGAAGACTCGCTGGCAGACCCGGTCTGGCGTGTCGTGCCGCACCTCGGTGTCCAGCAGCACCACGAACTCATCGCCGCCGAAGCGGGCCACTACATCGGTGGTGCGCACAGCCAGCAGCAGGCGCCTGGCCACTTCGCGCAGCACCTCATCGCCTGCCGCGTGGCCAAACTCGTCATTCACGTGCTTGAAGCCGTCCAGGTCGATGAACAGAACGGCCACTGGGTCTTGCGAGCGGCTGGCGCGGTTAAGAGACTCGACCAGGCGTTCGTTCAGCGAATTGCGGTTCGGCAGGCCGGTCAGTTGGTCTTGCAGGGCGAGGATGCGTAGTTGCTCATTGGCCACGCGCAGTGCCTCGGTGGTGGTTTTGAGCTCGTGTACCTCCATCGAAGAGCTAACCAAGCCAATCACGGCTCCTTGTTTGTCGCGCCACGGGTTCATGGAGACCGTTCGCCAAACCTGCTGGTGATGGTGGATGCGCCCCAGCCGTTGGTATGTCACATGTTCTCCCGCCAGCGCACGTTCCACGTAGGGCATAAAGGCGGCCATGTCCGCGCTTGGGTAGACGTCATGCGCCGACATGCCCATCATTTCTTGCCAAGTCAACCCAAACGCCTGAGCGAACCCCGCATTCACGTAGCGAAACTTCAGATCGCGGTCAACCACAGACACCGTAGCGCCCAGGCTGGTGTTGATCAAGTGAAGTATCTCGGCCGGCGACAGGGGTGCCAAGGGTGCATCGGCCGCAAGCTCGCACAGGGTTGCGAGCGTTGTAAAAGATGTTGGCGCTGCGGGCGGGTGGTTCGAAAACTGATCCATGCTTTCAAGCGGTTTGGCGGGGGGCTGCTGATTATCAACCGGCAGTGCGAGGTGAAAATTAACCTGTAGGTTCATTTATGCGATCAAAAGGCCATTTTTGCCGAAAAAACCGATTGTTTTTACCTGTAGCTCTAGTGTTGTATAGATAGTTTGCTACTTAAATAATAGTAACTCTAGACCTCGTGAAGTCTGTATCAATGATCGATGTCTATGAACCGCCGCAGCGCCGAGAAATCTGCGAAGCGGCCTGGGCGTTTTTCTTTCATGGCAGCAACCGCAGTTTCCAGGCAAATCACGTGCTCTCGTTGAGCCAGTCGCACCTGAGACGATCAGCGCGATTGGCCCGCCTGCGAAAGTGAATGTAAAGCTGCGGTGCCATGAAAGCAGCCAGCAGCAGCGGAACAGCCCACCAGGCGTCCAGCACCAGCGCCGGCACCCAGCCCAGTGAGCCGATCACCCAAAGCGTCAAAACAGCATCCCAAAGGTGGTACTCCAACGGGTGATCGGCGCGGTGCGCCACATGCCAACGCCTGATGCGTTGAATTTCGCTCAATCGGACCATTTGGATGGGCAAGGCGACCATACGAACTCCAGATTTTGACCTGATGTAAGCTGTGCGTAAGTTCATATTACCAGCTTGAAGTGGTTCTTGCACGCTGTTTTTTTCCTCTACCATGGGCCAATATTCACGGCTTCGAATTCATGCCCATTCCCCCTGACGCACCTTGGCGCGATTGAGTTGCGTGACCTGAATGCCCATGGCGAAGCAACTTCGCTGGAGATCATCGAGCAGCTGATCGAGGCCTCCGCAAACGGCTTGCACGATTTCAAACCGGCTTTGGTGGTTGCCGTTCAAGTGCCGGTGCCAGCCAGGAGCTCATAAAAATCAGCTTCGTCAGTAAAACCTGTGGGCACAACACAAGCTATTTGAAGCGAAGTTGAATCGTCAAAGCGGCGTTAAAAGAGTTGGTCAACTATCTTTACCGGATGGTGATCGCCCGTTGAAGGGTGCGCCGCCAGCAAGGAAATTTTCTCAAGGTTTGCAATTCGAACGCCCAGCAGTCTCAGGCGTTGTTCAAGCCCGACCCGCTTGAGGCACAGCCCGGCCGTGTGCCGGATGATTTTTGCATCGTCGGTGTAAGTGTCCAGCGTATGGTCGCGCGTGGCCGCCTTGAAATTGTCGTAACGCAGCTTGATGCCGATGGTTTTTCCGACATACCCCTTGCGCTGAAGGTCCTGTGCCAACTGTTCGCACAGGCGGGTGAAAACGGCACCCAATTCGGCTTTGTCACGCACGGCATGCAAGTCGCGCTCGAATGTGGTTTCGCGGCTGATGCTGACCGGTTCACTGACGGTTGCAACCGGTCGTTCGTCACGCCCCCACGCTGCATGGTGCATCCAGCTGCCGGTGGATTTTCCAAAATGGTCCATCAGCCACTGCTGGTCTTTGGCTGCCAGTTCACCAATTTCTCGGATTCCCAGCGCCTGCAACTTTTCGTCTGCCTTGGGTCCAATGCCATTGATTTTCCGGCAGGCAAGCGGCCAGAATCGGGTTTCGAGATCTTCGGGGTGAACGATGGAGATGCCATTGGGTTTGTTGAACTCGCTGGCCATTTTTGCCAGCAGTTTGTTGGGGGCCACGCCAACTGAGCAGGTGAGCCCGGTTGCATCGAAGATCGATTTTTGCAACAGGCGTGCCAGCACGCGACCGCCCTCGCGCTGGCCGCCAGGCACGTCGGAGAAATCGATGTAGACCTCGTCCACACCCCGGTCCTCCATCACCGGCGTTATCTCCAAAATGGTCTGTTTGAACAGGCGCGAATACTTGCGGTACTCGTTGAAATCTACGGGCAACAGAATCGCCTGCGGGCATAGTTTTGCGGCCTTCATCAGCCCCAGCGCCGAGCCCACGCCAAACTGGCGCGCCGCGTAAGTTGCCGTGGTGATGACGCCGCGCCCGGTGTAACCCGAGAGACGGGGAAACGAGTCCACCGGAATGTCCGCCAGCGTATGGCCTTCATACGTCTGGCGCAGGGTTTCATCGGCTGCTCGCCTGCCGCCACCAATCACCACTGGCAAGCCTTTGAGCTGCGGGTAGCGCAGCAGCTCGACCGACGCATAAAACGCATCCATGTCAAGATGGGCGATGCGTCGCATGGCTATTTCGGCTTAAATCGCACTCAAAACTGCGCGCTGATGACCAGCAGGCCAAGGCTGATCAACCCCAGCCCAATTTTTTCATTGCGGCTCATGTGCTCGCCAAACAGTTTTCGTGAAACCAGATAGCTGAACAGCACCTCGATCAGGCTCAGTGTTTTTACGTCAACCGCCGGGCGCATCGCAAAGGCGGTAAACCAGCCGATGGATGCCATCGCGCCCATCGCGCCCGCCACGCTGGAGAGCCGCCAGGCTCGCGCGATTTTGGGCAGAACGGCAGGCGCGCGCGCGCCAATCCAGCCGCCCAGCAGCACCGTTTGCAGCAACTGCGCCAGCACCACGCCCCAAGCCCCAATCAGCCACGGCGACACCCCCGGCAAGGCCAACGCGGCACCCCGGTAGCCAACGCTGGCCAGTGCAAAACCGGCCCCTGCGGCCAGGCCAAACCAGGCGCTGCGGCCAAACCACACACCCGAGCCAGCCAGCGCCGACACGGCGCTTTTCGGTACCGACAGCATCAGCACACCGACTGTGGACACAGCCATCGCCACCCCCGCCCACAGGCTGGGCACTTCGCTCAAAAAAACGGTGGCAAACAACGCCACCTGTAGCACTTCGGTCTTTGCAAAGGCCACCGCGACCACGAAATTTCGCTCCTTCATCGCCAGCAGCAAAAATGATGTGGCGGCAATTTGCGCGATGGCTCCCAACATCAGCCACGCAAAGTAGGCCGAACCAAACGCGGGCCAGGTGCTGCCCGCAGGCAAGAGCTGCATCACCACCAGCAGCCAACACACTGCGAACGGCAGGCCATACAAAAACCGCACTAATGTCGCCGCCAGCGTGCCCAGCTCGGCGGTCAGCGAGCGCTGTGCAGCGTTGCGGACGGTCTGAAACAGCGCCGCCGCGATGACAATGGGAATCCAGGCCCAGGCGGCCATTTCAGGGAGTTGCACAAACAGCCCGACTTACAGCAGTTTCAGAACGTCCCAGGCAGCAGAATGCTCTTGTCCACCGTCTTGATGTTCGTGTGCCCGCAAAAGGCCATCGTCAAGTCCAGCTCTTTGTGGATGATCTCCAGCGCCTTGGTCACACCGGCTTCACCCATGGCACCCAGACCATAGAGGAAGGAGCGGCCAATGTAGGTGCCCTTCGCCCCCAGCGCAATCGCCTTGATCACATCCTGCCCGCTGCGGATGCCGCCATCCATGTGGACTTCGATCTGTTGGCCCACCGCCTCCACAATCGCAGGCAGCGCGCCAATCGACGACTGCGCGCCGTCAAGTTGACGCCCGCCGTGGTTGGAGACAATCAGCGCATCATCCCCGCTGTTGACGGCAAGCCGGGCGTCCTCGACATCCTGAATGCCTTTGAGGATGATCTTGCCGCCCCAGCGTTTTTTGATCCATTCCACATCACCCCAATTGAGCGCCGGATCAAACTGCTTGGCCGTCCAGTCAGCGAGCGAGCCCATGTCGGCCACGCCCTTCACGTGGCCCACGATGTTGCCAAACTGCCGCCGTTTCGTGCCCAGCATGCCCAGTGCCCAGCCGGGCTTGGTGGCGATGTTCAGGATGTTGGCCAGCGTGAGCTTGGGTGGCGCCGACAGGCCGTTTTTCAAGTCCTTGTGC
>JANOMD010000471.1:0-2272 GCA_031420135.1 Rhodoferax sp.
CAGCGCCGACTATTTGTTTGGCACCGCTGCGCTGGTGCTTGCACTGGCCGTGGCCTATTGGCTGGCCGTGGTGAAAAATACCTCCAACGACAGCCATGGGGAACTTTGAGAAAATTTGCTCGAACGCCCGATTGAGTTCGAGATATTTTTACCCGACTGCGGCTTGGCCGGGTCGCTTGTGCAATGCGTGTTCAATTCCTAAAAATAACCCGTGAAGATCCTTGTCCCCGTCGACGGCTGCGAACCGGCACTTGACGCCGTGCGCCACGCACTGAGCTTGCGGCGCGAAGGCCTGCAGGCAAGCTTCGTGCTGGCTACCGCGCAAGAACCGGTATACACGTATGAAATGATGCTAGGGCCTGATGCCGAAGTACTTGAGCGGGTGACAAGCGCCGTTGGCGCGCGTGCGCTGGAAGGCGCCGAAAGACTGTTCAAGTCCGCGCAATGTTCTTTTGAGCGCGAGATAGGTTCGGGCGAGCCTGCGCAGACGCTACTGGAGATCGCACAGCGCTACGGGTGCGAGCTCATTGTCATGGGAGCGCGCGGCAGGGGTATGCTGCGCCGTGCTCTGCTCGGCTCGGTGTCTCAGGAAGTGCTGCTCTCGTCGCCGCTGCCGGTGACGATTGTCAAGCATGTCGCCCCGGATTTCAGGGCAGGCGACACTGCGATTGCGGTTGCGGTTGCGCCTGCCGCCTGATCCGGATTGCCATTTCAACCCATTCGATCCCGAAGGAGCCCAATGATGAATGATTGCCGAAGCGTGCTCGTGCATGTCAGCGGGAGTGATCGCTCGTCCAGGGTTTTGGCTGTTGCAGCGGTCCTGGCCGCCGAGCACGGTAATTCACTGATGAATGCATTGACGAATGCCCTGCCGTTTGACGCTCTGGCGGTGCGCCTGAACGCGCCCAAGACGGGTGCGCAGGGGCGCTCTGAACAGCATCCAGGTGGATGACGGGCCATCCGCCGATGTGTCGCTTGCCCTGACCCGCCCGACGCGTTGATTGGTCTGCAAACCTCAAAACTTGTTTGCTATATATTAAATAGCTATTTATGTATATTGGACGATGGCTATAGCACTAAATGACTGACTAAAACCGATTTTTCATCCGCTTGAACAATGTCACCACGGCTAATGCCACCGCTCCCAAAACGATGCCCACAACGCCGTCCAGCAGCGACGGGGCCACGGTTTGCAGCGCAGGCCCTGCCACCGTGCTCCAATGCTTGATGATGCCTTGCAGCCACGGGATGCCATGCGCAAAAATACTGCCGCCGACCAGAAACATGGCCGCTGTACCGGCAATGGAAAGAAATTTCATCAGATAAGGCGCGGCCACCAGAATGCCCCGCCCCAGGCTGCGCCCAACACGCCTGAAAGTGCTTTCGCCCCCGCGCTGGCTCATCAGCAGGCCAATGTCGTCCAGCTTGACAATGCCAGCCACCAGGCCGTAAACACCCACCGTCATCAACACCGCGATGCCACAAAGCACGGTCACTTGGGTCAGGAAAGGACTGGCCTGCACCGTGCCCAGCGTGATGACGATGATCTCCGCTGACAAAATGAAATCGGTGCGTACAGGCCCCTTGATTTTTTCCTTTTCAAGCGCTACCAGGTCAACGGACGGATCATCCAGCGCCTGAATTGCCTGCGCCTCAATTACCTGCCCCTGGTTGTCTGCCCATTGGGTTGCATCACCGGTGCGGCCCTGCAGGTACTTGTGCGCCAGTTTTTCAAACCCCTCAAAACATAAAAACGCACCGCCTGCCATCAGTAGCGGCATTACCGCCCACGGCGCAAACGCGCTGATGGCAAGCGCCAGTGGCACCAGAATGAGCTTGTTGACAAAGGACCCCTTGGCCACAGCCCACACCACTGGCAGTTCGCGCTGGGCTTTGATGCCAGCCACCTGCTGCGCGTTCAGCGCTAGCCCGCATATTTCACGCCGCGCCAAGAGATCGCCGGATTGCCGCTGAATTGGGTGCCGCGCGAGCCTGAAGGTGGGCTTTGTTTGGAAATCCGCCTTGCTCAAGTCGTTGTCGGCGCTCAGCAGGCGCGGCGGCCCCAACCCCGACTTGGGTTGCGGGCCATATTTGTGTCATCGTGCCGGCCAGGCGCTGGTTGGGGCTTTATGGTGAGCGCAATTGGCGCATGGCGTGCGCGAAGATGTCCGCACTGGGCCAGTGGGAGGCCAGGTACAGGCGAATACGCCGGGTGTTGCGGGTGACCACCGCTGCCAGCTTGAGCAGCTTCACACGCAGCGTATCGACCTGA
>JANOMD010000472.1:0-7940 GCA_031420135.1 Rhodoferax sp.
TCGGCCGGGCCGATGCCCTTGCTTTTATCCACCAGCAGCGGGCGGTAGGGCACCGTCAAGTGGTGGTTGTAAACGTACTCTTTTCCCTTGAAGACGATTTCTGGCATGGCGGTCATTGTAGGCAGCCGATCTGGCCTTTTATCCGGCAAACAGGCTGCAGGAGTGCCATGGCGCAGAACCAGTGCTCAAGAGCAAAGTTCACAACTGGCTGGCGCAAAAGAAGGAAGTGCTGTCCTTTGTGCAAGCCAAACCGGCCGACGGCGGCGCGGGAGCGCTGGTGGTGTTGCTGATTCAATCACCTGGAACCGGTTGAAGTGCCAATGGCGCACTCCCGCGTTGCCGGGTCAATCGTCAGTTGAGCGGAACGCCCTGATTGCGCATCCAGTCCGCCGTCTGCAAGAACGAAGCGTTCAGCCGCACCCGCAAAGTTTCATCCACCCCGGTTTCCACCATGGCCTGGCCCATGCAGGCCAGCCACTGGTCGCGCTCCTGAATGCCAATCTTGAACGGCATATGGCGCGCCCGCAGCATGGGGTGGCCAAAACGCTCGGTGTAGTGTTGTGGTCCACCCAGCCAGCCACACAGAAACCAGAAGAGTTTTTCACGGGCGCCATGCAGGTCGCTGCCATGCACGGCGCGCAAAGCCGTGTAGCCATTTTCCAGATCCATCAGGTCGTAAAAGCGCTCGGTCAACGCTTTTACCCGGTCCTCGCCCCCAATCCATTCAAACAGCGTGGCAAATTTTGGTTTTTCTTCGATCTTCATTAGGCAACCCGGTTAAAGCCGGATTGTCGCCCATGCACCATTTACTGCGCTATTTTGTGTAGTCATAAAGCGGCTTGCCCTTGTCCAATATGTGCACCTTGAACAGCTTCAAGTGGGTCAACAGCGTGGCGAATCCATTACTGCGGTGCCCGGCGCAGCGTCTCCACCACCGGCCGTCGCAACACTTCGCGCAGGCCCCACCAGCCGGCCGCCAATGCCAGCGCGGCACCGGCGAGTGCACCCAGGAGTGGCACCCACAAAGAGACCGTCCATTCAAACTCAAACACATACTTGGCAAGCGCCCAGCCGACAATCGCGGCCACCACTGAGGCCAGGAACCCGGCGAGCAAGCCCACACCTGCCAGCTCGGCCCGCTGCACCTGGCGCAGCAGGCTGCCACGGGCACCCACGGCGCGCATGATCGCAAATTCGCGGGCGCGCTCCTCGCGCGTCGCCGTCACCGCTGCAAACAGCACCACCAGGCCCGCCGCCAGGGTGAAGCCAAACAGGAACTCCACTGCACCGATCACCTGGTCCAGCACCCGCTGGATTTGCGTCAGCGTGACCGACAGGTCAACGTTGGTGATGTTGGGAAACTGGCGCACCAGCGCATTGTCAAAGCCCTGGGTCGTTGGCGCTTTAAACGCACTCATGAAGGTGGTTGGCACATCAGGGAGCGATTTCACGGGGTAGATGACGTAAAAATTCGCCCGCATCGAACCCCAATCAACTTTGCGCAAGGAGGTGATTCTGGAATCCACCAACATGCCGCCCATGTCAAAACGCAGCGAGTCGCCCAGCTTCAAGCCCAGCGTGGTGGCGATGCCTTCTTCCACGCTGATCGCCCCGGCCTCGTTGTCCACCCACTTGCCGCCCACCAGCTCGTTATGTGCAGGCTGGCTGACGCTGGTGGATAAATTGAACTCGCGGTCCACCAGCCGTTTGGCGCGGTCTTCGGTCCAGTGGTCGGGAGTGACGGTTTTGTTATTGATCGCCACCAGGCGACCCCGAATCATCGGGAACCAATCGTATTTGGCAACGCCCGCCTCGCTGAGTTTTTTCTGGAACGCATCGCCTTGATCGGGCATGACGTTGATGACAAAACGGTTGGGCGCGTCAGGCGGCGTGGCCTTGCGCCAACTGTTGATGAGGTCGGTGCGCAGCAAAACCAGCAGCACCAAGGCCAACAAACCCACTGCCAGCGCACTGATCTGCACCACGGCATACGCAGGGCGCGCCGATACCTGGCGTGTCGCCAGCATCAGCCAGCGCGGCGCAGTCGCTTCGTTGACTACCCGGCGCAGCAGCTTGACCGCCAGCCACCCCAGACCCGCAAACACCACGACCGCGCCGGCAAACCCGCCCACGGCAATCAGGCCGAGCTTCAAGTCGCTGCTGGCGGCCAGCAGCAACGCGCAGAACCCCGCAACGCCAACCCCCAGCACGCCGATGGAGGCAGGTTTGAGATTGCCCACATCACGGCGAATGACCCGCAGCGGCGGCACCTGCGCCAGTTGCAGCACCGGTGGCAGCCCAAACGCAAACAGCAGGGTCAAGCCCATGCCCAGGCCAAACAGCACCGGCCAGATGGTCGCTGCGGGCAGCGACGCTTCAACCAGGCCGGCCAGCAACAGCACAAATCCAAAATGAACCGCGTAGCCGATCAACACGCCAAGCAGGCTGGCGAACAGGCCAATCAGCGCGAACTCCAGCGCATAGCTCAAGGCGATGGTGCGTTGGCTCAAGCCCAGCACGCGCAACATGGCGCAGTCGTCCAGGTGGCTGGCGGCGAAGCCGCGCGCTGCCAGGGCCACTGCGACGGCGCTTAACAAGGCAGCCAGCAGCGCGACCAGGTTCAGGAACTTCTCGGCCCGATCCATGGTGCGGCTGATCTCGGGACGACCGCCCTCCAGCGCCTCCAGCCGCACGCCGCGTACTTCGGGTTTCTTGACTTCTTCCTGCGCCCACTTCACAAACGCGGCCACCGGCGGGTCTTCACCCGCCACCGCCAGGCGGTAGGTCAGCCGGCTGGCCGGCTGGATCAGCCCGGTCGCGGCCACATCGGCGCGGCTGATCATCACGCGCGGAGCGAAGCTCATGAAGCCCGCGCCCCGATCCGGCTCAATCACGATGATGGTGCTGATGCGAAAGCTGGCATCGCCAAGCAGCAGCGCGTCGCCGGTTTTGAGACTCAGCGCATCGAGCAGCGACGCATCGACCCAGGCTTCGCCCTTCGCCGGAATCGCGCTGGTATTGATTTCTTTGCCGCCGGGTTGGGTCGTCACTTGCAAGTTGCCACGCAGCGGATAGCCAGCGTCCACCACCTTGAGTGCGACCAGCTTAGAGGCGCCGCCCTGCGCGTCCGAGGCGCGCCCCATGGTGGGAAATCCCAGCGTCTGCACCGTGCGCAGGCCCAGCGCACGCGCCTTGGCAGCAAACGCCGCCGGCGTGACATTGTCGCTGGACACCACGGCATCACCGCCCAGCAACTGGCGCGCATCGCGCTGCAAGCCGCCCTTGAGCCGGTCGGCAAAGAAGCCGACCGCGGTGAGTGCCGCCACCGCCAGCGCCACCGCCAGTATCAATAGCCGCAGCTCGCCCGAACGAAAATCGCGCCACAAGGTGCGCCAACCCAGCTTCCAGAATGAAATGCCCATGGCGCTACCTTAGCGCATTGGCGTTAAGCCTGAAGGATGCACTGGCAATTTTTTCATAGAGGTAAACATACGCTATATTATAAAGAGCAAACTATTTAATAAATACGAGAGCTAGAGGCCAATATGATCAATTTTTTTCAAAATTGAGCCGGATTTGAGTCAAAAATTAACCTGTAGGTTAATTTTTAACGCCGGATGGACGGTAACCTCCACCGCGCTGTGGCACTATGGCGCTGGGGCACCGTCGCACAATCAGCCCTCCAAGGCACTTGCGACGCAAAAATCAGGAACGCACCAAGGGCCGTGCCGGTGCCTGTTCGGGCTGCAAAATCAGCCGCTCTGCGCCGCTATAGCAAAGAAAGTGTTTGTTGGTCGCCCGGCCAATGGCGCACAGCCCCAACGACTGGGCCACGCTCTGCCCCATCTGGGTGATCCCGCTGCGCGACACCACGATCGGCACGCCCATCTGCGCAGACTTGATGACCATTTCACTGGTCAAGCGCCCCGTGGTGTAGAAGATCTTGTCAGCGCTGGTCATGCCGTCGCAATTTTCCGACGGGCCGCCCCTAGGAAAATTAGCCCCCTCGGGGGGCAGAGAGGACACGTCAGTGCCGAACGTGGGGGCCACTTCCTGCATCCACATCCAGCCGGCTATGGTGTCAATGGCGTTGTGGCGGCCCACGTCTTCGACAAACATGAGCAATTCTTCCCCCTGAAACAGCGCACAGGCGTGCACCGAGCCGGCCGACTTGTAAGTGCTCTCCTTGAGCCGGATGGCGTTGACGATGCCATACAGTTGCGATTGCGCCAGCGTGGCGGTCGGCAATTCAATGCGGTCAACATCTGCCATCAGGTTGCCAAATACACTGCCCTGTCCACACCCCGTGGTGACGACGCGTTTCGCGGTTTTTGCCTCGATGTCGGCAATGCCATGGCGGGTTTTTACGGCGGCGGCGCCGACTTCCCAATCGACCGTGATGGATTCGATGTCTCGCGCAGATTGGATCAGCCGCTGGTTGCGCAAAAAACCAAGTACCAGCAGTTCCGGGTGCGCGCCCAGTGTCATCAGCGTCACAAGTTCGCGTTTGTCAACATAGACGGTCAGCGCGCGCTCGGCCGGAATTGAGACGAGGGTAGATTCGCCGAACTCATTGACCGCGACGATCTCACACGTCAGGGGTGCCCGCGCTTGCGTCAGGCGGGGAAACCGTTGTGAGACGCCGACCTTCGCCGACTGATTGGAGAATTGCAAAGAACGCGGCAGCGACCTGGCCGGATCGCCGATCAGGACTTTTTGGCTGCTGCGGGCGCCGCTGCTGCGGGCGCTGCTGCTGCGGGCACGGCTGCGGCAGCAGGCGCTGGAGCCGCTACAGCGGCCACGGGTGCGGCGCCTGGCGTATAGACAAACGGGCCGACTTCAACACACGCGGGAAGCGCAGCCGCCGGTTTGGGCGTTTTGCCGTTGGCCGCTGCGGTTTTGAGGTAGTGGGCCGCAGCCTGGTCCTGATACTTGCAAAGCAAATAGCCTTCAACTTTGGCGCTCCAGGCGGTCTTGGCTGCCGCTTCGGCAGCTTTGGCTTTGGCCTCTTCGCTCAGCACCGGCGCTGGTATTTTTGCAACTGCACAGGCGCAGAGGAACGCGAAAAACAGGGCAAATATTGACTTCTTCATTTCAACACCTTGGGTTAGATTTGGGCAGTCTGCGCGGAAGGCAATGGCATGCTGCGCTGTGCCGGAATTTTGCCGTTTTTGACGTCGTCATACCACTCTTGATGATGCTCGCGCGCCCAGGCTTCGTCAACGTAGCCAGCTTTCATGGCTTTGTAAGCGCCTTCCATGCCCAGCGTGCCAATATAAATGTGCCCGAGAAACATCGCGACCATCAAGACCGCCGCCACCGCATGCGCCATATGGGCAATTTGCATGGTGCTGCGCTCATAGATTAGGCCCGGCACCAGCTTGTCCAGTATCAGACCTGAGCCCACGACCACCAGGCCGAGTAAAAATACGCCGCCCCAGAACACCACCTTCTCACCCGCGTTGAATCTGTGTGATGGCACTTCCTTGCCCGACAGCAAGCCTCCGCCCTTTAGCAGCCAGCCCAGATCGCCCTTGCGCGGCAGGTTGTCTTTAACAAAAGTGAAAAACACCACCACCAGGGAAACGGCAAACACCGGACCGGCAAAGTTGTGCATGTTTTTTAACGCATAGGTCAGCCAGCCAAACAGCGAGCTGCCCATCACCGGAAGCAGGAAAAATTTGCCAAAGGCCATCACCAGGCCCGAAATACCCAAAATCGAAAACGCAATCGCATTGGTCCAGTGCGCCGACCGCTCAAACGGTGTAAATCGCTCAATCTTGCGTCCGGTATCGGGCGCATGCTGTTTGATCGTGCCCTTGCGCCAGTAAAACAGGGCAATGGCACCGATCACAATCAACACCAGCGCGCCACCATAAGGAATGATCCAGTTGTTGCGCACCTGGCGCCAAGCCTCACCGGCGTTAGTGAGTTTGGAGCCAGGGTATTGAACGAAAGGCTGGATCAACGTGCCCGCCTCGGGTGCCTCGCTTTTGGGCAGGCTGCTGTGCCCTTCGCTGCCGGCACCCACTTGGCGCCACACCGGGGCGTTGTTGCCAGGTTGCACTTTACTGCGCTCGTTATTGGTCTGGGCGGCGTAGCCAGGGTCGTTGCTGGCGTCGGGTTTGACCTCGAAAATATTCTGGCTCTGAATACCGCCAGCCCCAGGTGCCTGTGCTGCGGCGGGCGGCACCACTGGCGCTGGATTGGCCTGCGCCAAGGCGCTGCCTGCAACACCCAATGTCAGACAAACTGATACAAGAACAGAGGCCCAGTGAGACAAAGACATGAAGGTGTCCAATCAGTTGGCTTTGGAATAGTCGTTCTGGCCGTTTTGCGTGCGCACCTTCAGATGCTGCTCCCAGCTAACCTTGTCGCCAGGCTTCCAGCCCGGCGCCATATAAGCGCTGCCCGTGCCCGTGTACGCCGCAGAATCCTGCTTGCTGGCGGTGCCGGTGCCCAGGGTCTGTGGTTTGTCGCCGCAGGCTGCAAGTGCCATCAACGCGAATGCCAGAAAACCTATTTTGGTGACGCGCTTCATGATTTCACCGCCGCAGGTTGCGCGCCAGCAGGTGCTACAGCGCCCGCTGGCGGCTGACCGGCCTGTTTGGAGCCGTAAGCAGTGCCCCAGCCCCAGACTTCCGCGCCCTTGCCGCGTTTGAGCACGCGGTTGCGGAAAATGTCGGCCACCACGTCGCCATCACCGGCAATCAGGGCTTTGGTCGAGCATTGCTCGGCGCAGGCCGGCAACTTGCCTTCGGCCAGGCGGTTGCGGCCATATTTTTCGAACTCGGCCTGGCTGCCATTGACCTCGGGGCCACCGGCGCAGAAGGTGCATTTGTCCATCTTGCCGCGCACGCCAAAGGTGCCTTGTGACGGGAACTGGGGCGCGCCAAACGGGCAGGCGTAGGAGCAATAACCGCAGCCAATGCAGACGTCTTTGTCGTGCAGCACCACGCCTTCATCAGTGCGGTAAAAGCAGTTGACCGGGCAAACGGCCATGCACGGTGCGTCACTGCAATGCATGCACGCCACCGAAATGGATTTTTCACCCGGCACGCCGTCGTTCAGCGTGACGACCCGGCGGCGGTTCACGCCCCACGGGACTTCGTTTTCGTTCTTGCAAGCGGTGACGCAGCCGTTGCATTCGATGCAGCGCTCTGCATCACAGACAAATTTCATTCTTGCCATATCAATCTCCTGATACTTTTATGCTTTTTCCACATTGCAGATGGTCGTCTTCGACTCCTGCATCATGGTCACGCTGTCGTAGCCATAGGTCGTCGCGGTGTTGACCGCCTCGCCACGCACCACGGGGGCCGCGCCATTCGGGTAGAAGGCCAACATGTCAGCACCTTGCCAGCGACCCGAGAAGTGAAACGGCATGAACACCGTGTCTGGCCCGACCCGCTCGGTCACGAGCGCCTGCACGTTCAGCCGCGCGCCCGTGGGGGAGGACACCCAGGCCCGCTCACCATTGCGAATGCCTTTGGCGGAAGCCACCGCCGGATTGATTTCGACAAACATTTCCTGCTGCAACTCGGCCAACCAGGGGTTGGAGCGGGTTTCTTCGCCGCCACCTTCGTACTCCACCAAACGGCCCGAGGTCAGCACGAACGGGAATTTCTCGTGAACCTTGTCGGCAATGTTCTTCGCCTGGATCGTTTTGAACAGTGTCGGCAGGCGCCAGAAGGCCTTTCTGTCGTCATGCGATGGGTACTTGGCTTGCAGGTCCGCCCGGTTGCCGTAAAGCGGTTCGCGGTGCTGCGGAATCGAGTCGGGGAAATTCCAGACCGTGGCACGCGCCTTGGCGTTGCCGAACGGATGGACGCCGTGCACTTGCAAGCAAACACGCTGGATGCCACCTGAAAGGTCAGTCTTCCAGTTTTTGCCTTCGGCTGCGGCTTTTTCGGCCTCGGTCAAATCATCCCACCAGCCCA
>JANOMD010000473.1:0-3323 GCA_031420135.1 Rhodoferax sp.
GGTAGATTTCATCGCCGAGCTGCGCCAGGCCGACTCTTATTCAGCCGTTCCAGTGGGTCGCAAAGTGGTGGTGATTGGTGGCGGTATGACGGCCGTGGACGCGGCCGTGCAGTCCAGAAAACTCGGCGCAGAAGACGTGACCATCGTCTACCGGCGCGGCCAGGAGGAGATGTCGGCATCGGGCTACGAACAGGACTGGGCGCAAAAGAACGGCGTGAAATTGAAACATTGGGCCGCGCCCAAAGAGATTCTGGAAAGCGGCGACAAGTTAAGTGGCGTGAAATTTGCCTACACCCGGCTTGACGGTGCCAAACTGGTTGAAACCGGCGAAACTTTCACGCTGGAAGCTGATGTGGTGCTGATGGCCATTGGCCAGAGCCTCACAGCGCAAGATGTAGCGGTTGATGCCGCCCTATCGATAGAACTCAAAGGCGGGCGCATCGCGACTGACGCGCAAGGCCGCACCTCCCATGCCAAAGTATGGGCCGGTGGCGATTGCCGCCTGGGCGGGCTCGATTTGACGGTGGAGGCAGTTGAACACGGCAAGCAGTCTGCCCGGTCTATCCACGCGGCACTGCAATCGGGAGCTTGAAGATGGCCAACCTGTCCACCCATTTCATCGGCATCCAAAGCCCGAATCCGTTCTGGCTGGCCTCAGCCCCGCCGACCGACAAAGAGTACAACGTCAACCGCGCGTTTGAAGCCGGCTGGGGCGGCGTGGTCTGGAAAACGGTGGGTGAAGACCCGCACATCGTGAACGTCTACGGACCGCGTTACGGCGCTTTGCTCAATGGCGACCGGCGCGTGATCGGCTTCAACAACATCGAGCTGATTTCAGATCGGCCGCTCAAAAGCAACCTGGATGAGATGAAGCGCATCAAACGCGCCTGGCCGGACCGGGCCGTGGTCGCCAGCCTCATGGTGCCGTGCACCGAAGACGCGTGGAAGAACATCTTGGCGAAGGTGGAAGACACCGGCTGTGACGGCATCGAGCTCAATTTTGGCTGCCCGCACGGCATGAGCGAGCGCGGCATGGGCTCGGCCGTGGGCCAGGTGCCTGAGTACATCGAAATGGTGGCGCGCTGGTGCAAAACCTACACCCGCCTGCCGGTCATCGTCAAGCTCACGCCCAATATCACCGACATCCGCCAGCCAGCCCGTGCTGCGAAGGCCGGCGGGGCCGATGCGGTATCACTCATCAACACCATCAACTCCATCATGGGTGTGAACCTCGACACCATGACGATGTCTCCCAGCGTTGGCAGCATGGGCTCGCACGGCGGCTATTGCGGCCCGGCGGTCAAGCCGATCGCGCAAAACATGGTGGCCGAGATTGCCCGCGACCCGCAAACCGCCGGCCTGCCGATTTCAGGCATTGGCGGCATCAACACCTGGCGCGACGCGGCCGAGTACATCGCGCTGGGCTGCGGCAACGTGCAGGTTTGCACGGCTGCGATGGTGTATGGCTTCAAAATTGTCGAAGACATGATCAGTGGCCTGTCGAATTTCATGGATGAAAAAGGCTACACATCGATCGAGCAGTTCAAAGGCCAGGCGGTGCCCACTGTGACAAGCTGGACGCAACTCAACCTCAATCATGTCGAGAAGGCGGTGATCAACCAGGACGCCTGCATTCAATGTGGGCGCTGCCACGTGGTGTGTGAAGACACCTCGCACCAGGCGATTACGGCCACCAAAAACGGCAAGCGCTGGTTCGAGATCAAAGAGGACGAATGCGTGGGTTGCAACTTGTGCGTGTCGATCTGCCCGGTGCCCGAATGCATCACCATGCGGGTTTTGAAACCTGGCGAAATTGATGCGCGAACGGGCAAGCCGGTATCTGGCCAATACGCCAATTGGTCAACACATGCGAACAATCCGATGCGGGTTCCAACCGCAGCAGCCATCGCGGCTTGATCCAATATAGCCCCTGTCATACCCAAGGAGATTTTCATGAGCACAATTTTGATTCGCGGCGGCACTGTCGTCAACGCAGACCGCCAGTTCAGGGCTGATGTCCTGTGTGTCGACGGAAAAATCAGCGCAGTGGGCGAAGGCCTGCAAGCTCCGGCGGGCGCGCAGACCGTGGATGCCGGTGGCCAGCTCGTCATGCCGGGCGGCATTGACCCGCACACCCATATGCAATTGCCCTTCATGGGTGCGACCGCCATGGACGACTTCTACACCGGTACGGCGGCCGGCCTGGCAGGCGGCACCACCATGATCATTGATTTTGTGATCCCCGACCCACAGCAGTCCATCATGGAAGCCTTCAAGATGTGGCGGGGCTGGGCCGAAAAATCGGCCTCAGACTACTCGTTTCACGTGGCGATCACCTGGTGGAGCGAGCAGGTGCGCATAGACATGGGGACGCTGGTGCATGATGAAGGCGTCAACAGCTTCAAGCATTTCATGGCCTACAAAAACGCCATCATGTGTGATGACGAAACGCTGGTGAACAGCTTCAAGCGTGCGATGGAGTTGGGCGCGATGCCGACGGTGCACGCAGAAAACGGCGAGCTGGTTTTCTTGCTGCAAAAGGAAATGCTGGAAAAGGGAATCACCGGCCCGGAAGGCCATCCGTTGTCGCGTCCGACCACCGTTGAGGGTGAGGCGGCAAACCGTGCGATTGCGATTGCCAATGTGTTGAACGTCCCGCTCTACATCGTGCATGTGTCGTGCATTGAATCGGCCGAGGCCATCATGCGCGCCCGCGCCCGTGGCCAGCGCGTGTATGGCGAGGTGCTGGCAGGCCACCTGGTGCTGGACGACAGCGTCTACCGAAACCCCAGCTTTGAATTTGCAGCGGGTCACGTGATGAGCCCGCCGTTTCGACCGGTCGGCAACCAGGAGTTCTTGTGGCGCGGCCTGCAATCGGGCAACTTGCACACGACAGCGACTGACCACTGCACGTTTTGCGCCTCACAAAAGGGGGTGGGCAAAGACGATTTTTCCAAAATCCCCAACGGCTGCGGCGGCGTCGAAGAACGCCTGGCGGTGATTTGGGATGCAGGCGTCAACACCGGGCGCTTGACACCCTCGGAGTTTGTTGCCATCACCTCCACCAACACCGCCAAGCTGTTCAACATCTACCCGCAAAAAGGTTCGGTGTCAGTGGGTGCCGATGCAGATCTGGTGGTGTGGGACCCGGCTGGCAGCAAAACCCTGTCGGCCAAAACACACTTCAGCAAGAACGACTTCAACGTCTTTGAAGGCCGCACCGTCAAAGGCATCCCCAGCCACACCGTGAGCCAGGGTGAACTGGTGTTTGTCAACGGTGAACTGCGGGCCAAAAAGGGCGCGGGGCGATACATCAAGCGGCC
>JANOMD010000474.1:0-2605 GCA_031420135.1 Rhodoferax sp.
CCCCACTCGCGCCCATTGCCGGACTGCTTGTAGCCACCAAACGGCGCGGCGTTGTCGCCACCGGCTCCGTTCAGATGCACGTTGCCAGTGCGCAGACGGGCAGCGATCACGCCAGCTGCCGCCGGGGTGGCGGCATAGACGTAGCCTGACAGGCCGTAAGGGGTGTCGTTGGCGATGGCCACGGCTTCATCAACGCCGCCGCTGTACGGAATCATGCACAACACGGGCCCGAAAATCTCCTGGCGGGCAATGTCCATCTGGTTGTTGACGTTGCTGAATATGGTGGGCTTGACGAAGAAACCGGCGCTGATGCCATCCGGCCTGCCTGCGCCGCCGGCCACGACTTTGGCGCCTTCGGCCATGCCACGCTCGATCATCGCCTGCACGCGACCAAACTGCGCGGCGTTAGCCACCGGGCCCATGGTGGTGTCGGCACTGGCCGGGTCACCTACCATGATTTTGCTGACCACGGCAGCGGCAATCGCCTCGGCCTCGGCCAGTTTGCCCGCAGGCACCAACATGCGGGAAGGCGCGTTGCAGCTCTGGCCGGTGTTGGTCATCATGCTCATCACGCCGTGTTTGACGGCGGCGGCGAGGTCAGCATCGTCGGTGATGATGTTGGCCGACTTTCCGCCCAATTCCAGCGCGACTTTTTTGATCGTCTGCGCGGCTGCAATTTGCACTGCGATGCCGGCCCGGGTGGAGCCGGTGAAGGACACCATGTCCACCTGCGGATGCACCGACAGGGCCGCGCCCACGCCGGGGCCGTCGCCATCCACCAAATTGAACACGCCCGCAGGCACACCGGCTTCATGCAGGATTTCGGCCAGAATATGGGCGCTCAAAGGCGCCAATTCGCTGGGTTTCAGGACCATGGTGCAGCCCGTGGCCAAAGCTGGGGCGATCTTGCAGGTCATCTGGTTCATCGGCCAATTCCAGGGCGTGATCAACGCGCACACGCCGACTGGCTCGCGCACGATGCGGGTGGTTTTTTGCATGCGCTCAAACTCGAACTCGGCCAATACTTTGCTGGCGACGATGAAGTGGCCCAGGCCAGCCGGCGCTTGCGCGCGTTTGGCCAGTTTCTCCAGCGGCGCGCCCATTTCCTGCGAGATCGCAATGGCCACGTCATCCATGCGCCTTTTGTAAACCGCGATGATCGATTGCAACAGTTCCTGGCGTTGCGCGACCGGCATGACGGACTGCGCCGCGAAGGCTTTGCGCGCTGCCATGACCGCACGATCCGCGTCCGCCGCCGAGCCGATGGAGATGGTGCCAACCGCCTGCTCTGTCGCCGGATTGATGACCTGCATGGGGTTGGCCTTCAGGGGCGCGACCCAGGCGCCGTCGATGTAAAAGTTGGTGCAGTTGTACATGGTGGTTTCCTTGAAAAGTGGCAATTGACAAATGGGAACTTGCAGTTCGATCAGGTAGGTTGATCTGGCGGTTTGAAATCACCAACGAAGCTGCAGCAGGCTACCGGGCGCTACTGATTGTATTGAACCAGGTTCAAATTATTCTCTAAAAAAACAATATCACAGGTGATATCAACTTCATAAATAGTTAACCTGTAGGTTAATTTTCAGGGGTTTTTTCGACAAAAATCGGGAAAAAAGTAGCAAAATACACCTCTAGCTCTCGTATTATATAATTAGTTTGCTATTTATTATATAGCAATCAAATCGCCCAAATCCGCGTGTTGGTGACGGGCGGCATGGTTGCCAGGCGGGTGCGAGGTTTCCGTGGCGGGCTGATGCGCCAGGGCCATGACTTCATGCGGGTTCATGGCCTTCAACCGGTGGTCACTCCAGACCTGGCGCCAGCGCCGCGCGCCGGGCAGGCCATGGCGCAACCCCAGCATGTGGCGGGCGATGGCGCTCCAGGGCGTGCCATGTGCTTGCGCCTCACGCACCATGTAGTCGCACATTTGGGCCTCGACCTGCTCGCGCGACTGCCCTGTTGGCACACCGGTGCCACGGGTCGCGTCAAGGGGCAAACGGGCGTCGCCGCCGGTCAAAAATGCGGCGTCCCATCCGGCCAACCACCAGGGGTTGTGATAGGCCTCTCGGCCCAGCATGACCCCATCGACATGCCCAAGCTGCAGGGCGATCTGTTCGGTGGAAGTGATGCCGCCGTTGACCACCATCGTCAGGCACGGGAAGTCTTTTTTGAGCTGATGCACCACGCCATAACGCAGCGGCGGTACTTCGCGGTTGGCTTTGGGCGACAGGCCTTTGAGCCACGCGTTGCGCGCATGCACGATGAAGGTGTTGCAGCCTGCTTCGCTCACAGTGCCGACAAAATCGCGCACGAAGCCGTAGCTTTCAGGCGTGTTTTCGGTCTTGTCGATACCGATGCGGTGTTTAACCGTGACCGGGATGGCCACGGCATCGACCATGGCCTTGACGCAGTCTGCCACCAGCTTCGGCTCGGCCATCAGGCAGGCACCAAACGCACCGCGCTGCACCCGTTCGCTCGGGCAGCCGCAGTTCAGGTTGATTTCGTTGTAGCCCCACTGTTCACCCAACCCGGCGCAATGCGCCAAGTCGGCCGGTTCACTGCCGCCCAGCTGCAACGCAACTGGGTGCTCCTGGACATTGAATTG
>JANOMD010000475.1:0-5694 GCA_031420135.1 Rhodoferax sp.
CAGTCGCTCGACGTCGCGGGCTTGCTCAAAATTCGCGGCAGCGAGATTCAGCAACGCTTCAGCGAGCTGATGATGCTGGCCGCTGGCCCCTATTCCCTGCCGCTGATTCACGAGGCAATGGAGGCGGGCTGGCAAGGCGACGCAGTCGGTGCGATTCACTGCGCGCCGCTGGCATCGACTTACTTCAACATGCGCAAGACGACGATTTACGGCGGCAGCAATGAAGTGCAACGCAATATCGTTGCCCAGACGGTGCTCGGCTAAATATTTGGATCAACATCATGAACTTCGATTTTTCTGACGACCAAGAACAACTGCGCGACGCGGTTCGCAAATGGGTGGACAAGGGCTACACCTTCGAGCGCCGCCGGGGTATCGACAAGGCAGGCGGCTTCTCACGCGAGGCTTATGGCGAGCTGGCTGAATTGGGCTTGTGCGGCTTGTATATTTCAGATGCACATGACGGTATGGGCATGGGCCCGGTTGAAGGCATGGTGGTGATGGAAGAGCTGGGGCGCGGCATCGTGCTGGAGCCGCTGGCGCAAAGTCTGATGGCCGGTGGCGTGATTTCGGGCTACGCCGCAGATGCCGTCAAAGCCGCCTGGCTGCCAAAAATCGCGACAGGTCAATCGTTCGTCGTGCTAGCCTATCAGGAGCGTGCTGCGCGCTACAACCTTGATGTATGCCAAGCCAAAGCGACATCAAGCGCCGGCGGATGGGGCGTCACCGCGTCCAAGAGCCTCGTTCCCGCAGGCGACATGGCCGATGCCTTCCTCGTACCCGCCGTCGCCAACGGCAAGATCGCACTGTTCCTCGTCGAGCGCAGCGCAAGCGGCGTCACCACACGCAGCTATGGCACGCAAGACGGTGCCCGCGCCGCGGAGCTCAAGCTACAGGATGCGCCCGCTACGTTGCTTACGCTTGATGGCCTGACCGCGCTGGAACATGCCATCGACATCGGCATCGCCGCCACCTGCGCCGAAGCCGTGGGCGTGATGGAAAAAACGCTGGCGATGACGGTCGAATACGTCAACACCCGCAAGCAGTTTGGCGTGACCGTCGGTAGCTTCCAGGCGCTGCGGCATCGCGCGGCCGACATGAAAATGCAGCTCGAATTAGCCCGCTCTATGAGCTATTACGCATCGCTCAAACTAAACGCCCCCAAAGACGAGCGCCGCGCCGCAATGGCCCGCGCCAAGTTCCAGTTAGGCAACTCGATGCGCTTCGTCGGCCAACAAGCGATCCAGCTGCACGGCGGCAACGGCTGCACCGACGAATACGCCATCAGCCACTATTTCAAGCGCCTGACGCAGCTTGAGATGACCTTTGGCGACACGCTGCATCACTTGGGCGAGGTGTCAGACCGGATGCAGGACACGGCGGGGGTGTTTGCGTAATGGGCTCCTGGGTTCGGCATTAAATTTGGTTGAATATCAAATTGCATCTACAATATGATTAATGATCACGTGGGATGAGCCCAGGCGCAAAAGCAATCTCAAGAAGCACCAAATTGATTTGGCAGACCTTGAAAGCGCTTTTGACTCCCACTGATCACAGTGGAAGATGACCGTGAGGCCTATGGTGAGCTGCGACTGCAAAGTCTGGCGATGTGGCGTGGTCGGGTTGTCTTTCTGGTTTGGACCGAGCGGCAAGATGCTGCTCATTTGATCTCTTGCCGTTATGCCGACCGCTCACAAACCCAAGACTACTTTGAAAATCTTTAGCGCTGACCAGATCGCAGCCGCAACTGCTGCCGCAGCACCTACCAGGAAGGCCGACCCCATCGACTGGGCGAGCGGCATCGTCTCTCCGGGCGGCGGGGTTTCCGCGACGCTTGGCACCTTGCGAAAAGCCCGTGGCAGAAATAGGAACCCGGTCAAAGAACAGGTTGCAATCAGGCTAGACCCAGAGGTTCTTGCAGCCTTCAGGGCCGACGGGCCGGGCTGGCAAACGCGGGTGAACACGGCCCTCAAAGATTGGCTCGTCGAACACCCGCCGACACCACGCCGTCGTGTGTCGCATGCGGATGCTTGAATTTGGGCCGCTTGGGTTTAAGTACGCCCGTCGAATTCAAGCGTGGGCGGTCCGATGAGGCTGGAGTGGGTAGCTACGCGAATGTCCGCCGCAGCGGCCGTGTGGGCCATCCCAGAAATCAAGACCAAACACCAACATTCGATCGGTGCAACGAAAGTACTCAGCCACAATTCCCGCTGGGAATAAGATCACTTGGGCGTCCGCATTGGCCGACATGTTAAGCCGCGAAACATTGAGGTGCCCAAAAAGTCTCATTCAAGCCCGTCTTTCGAGTAGCGGTCGTACGATGAAAAAACCTGAATGAAGGTGGTGATATCGGGAACGATGACAAAGCCAACCGCGACGCCGAGGACCTTAAATAAGAGCGGAAGCACAGGCCAATACCCGATGATCGCCACCACTGCGGCAGCCCAAAAGACAAGCAACGCGGCTAGCCGTAGCCGGAACTGCCGATACTCGGCCGCGTTCATCCTCTCTACCTTGGAAATGGGGCGAAATAGAAGCATCACGCCCGGTCTGACGAACTGCGTTTATTTGCCGCGCCGGTTGTATGGTTTGCGCACGGGTGCATGTGCAACTTATGACGGGAGATTTGGCGCCTGCATTAAGGCGAGCCCAATATTTTCAAACTAAAACCGTCAAGCCAGCAACCGCGACGACTTCGGCACGTGCGCCATTAAAAATTCCATCTGGTCGGCCAGAATGCGGCGGTTGCGCAAAATAAAATCTTCCCACAGGCTGGGCACGTAGGGTGCGTAAAGCAGCGGCATGTTGGCCTGCTCCGGGGTGCGGTGGCTTTTGCGGTGATTGCAGGAACGGCACGAGGTGACCACGTTCATCCACACGTCAATGCCATTCTGCGCGAACGGAATGATGTGTTCACGGGTCAGGTCCTCTTCGACAAAATGGTCGCCGCAGTAGGCGCAGATGTTGCGGTCGCGCGCAAACAATTTGCTGTTGGTCAGGCCCGGGCGCAAGTTGAATGGGTTGATGGCGGGCACGCCCTTGGTGCCGATGATGCTGTTGACGGCGATGATCGACTGGCGGCCGGTCATGGCGTTGTGCCCGCCATGAAACACGGCCACTTCACCGCCTGACTCCCAACGAACTTCTTCGGCGGCGTAGTGAATCACCGCCTGTTCAAGCGAAATCCAGGATTGCGGCAAACCTTGCGCTGACAGCTTCAATACCTTCAAAACACGCCTCCTCTGAACAGGTCAAAAAACCACGACTGAGATGCATTTGTCACGTCACGGCAAAACAAACCAGCCGGTTTTGCCTCTAAGCCACAATATACCCTGTTTTTGTGACAATTCAGCGCTCAGGGCTTTGCTAAAAGCCGTCAGACGCTATCAAAACCATAACTCCACCGGGCTGCCACGTTGACAAGGAATGAAATGAAAGTTTTTCGGGGCTTCCGCCACCCCGGCATTGCCCATGCCTGTGCCCTGACGATTGGCAATTTTGACGGTGTGCACCGCGGCCACCAGGCCATGCTGGCCCTGCTGTGCAGCGAAGCGAATCAGCGCGGCCTGCCAAGCTGCGTGCTCACGTTCGAGCCGCATCCGCGTGACTATTTTGCGCAATTGGCGCACAAGCCTGAACTGGCCCCTGCGCGCATTGGCACGCTGCGCGACAAGCTGCTGGATTTATCGACCTGCGGCGTCGATCAAGCGGTGGTGCTGCCCTTCAACGCTGCATTGGCGACCAAATCACCGCAGGCCTTCATTGACGATGTGTTGATCAACGGCCTGGGTGCCAAATACGTTTTGGTGGGCGATGATTTTCGCTTCGGTGCCAAGCGCGCGGGCGACTACGCCATGCTGGACGCGGCGGGCGACGTGCAGGGCTTTGACGTGGCGCGTATGAACAGCTATGAAGTTCATAACGAGCGGGTGTCCAGCTCGGCCGTGCGCAAAGCGCTGTCGCAAGGCCGTATGGCGGATGCAGCCCGCCTGCTGGGTCGGCCCTACCGCATCTCGGGCCATGTGGTGCATGGTCGAAAGCTCGGCCGCACACTGGGTTTCAGAACCTTGAATCAGCGCTTCGCCCACTGGAAGCCCGCTGCCAGCGGCATTTTTGCGGTACTGGTGCACGGGTTGTCAAGCCAACCCTTGCGCGGCGTTGCCAACTTGGGTGTGCGCCCATCGGTTGACCCACAGGATGTCAACCGGGGCCGCGTGTTGCTGGAAACGCATTGCCTGGACTGGCCATCTGCGCTTCGCGATGAAGAGGTATACGGTAAAATCATCCGCGTGGAACTCCTGCATCAACTACACGACGAACTGAAGTACGACGGTCTTGAATCGCTGACCAAAGGCATCAACAAAGACTGCGACGACGCACGCGCCTGGTTTGAAACGCACCGCCAGTCCACCCGAATTTGATGGGGCCCGTCGACGCTTCTGGCCCCGCGTCAACTTGTCTGCCCACCTGAACTGCCATTGCGGCGCGCCAGGCCGTGGCTTCGCATTCAAATTTCTTAAGATCCACCATGACCGATACCGTTGAAAAATCCGATCTGAAGATCGATTACCGCAGCACCCTGAACCTGCCCGACACGCCCTTCCCCATGCGCGGCGACCTGCCCAAGCGCGAGCCGGGTTGGGTGAAGGAATGGGACGAAAAAGGCATCTACAAAACGCTGCGCGATGCGCGGGTGAACGCACCGAAGTTCATCTTGCATGACGGCCCGCCGTATGCCAATGGGCAGATTCACATGGGCCACGCCGTCAACAAGATTTTGAAGGACATGATCGTCAAAGCGCGCCAGCTCAAAGGCTTTGACGCACAGTACATCCCCGGCTGGGATTGCCACGGTTTGCCGATTGAAAATGCCATTGAAAAAAAACATGGCCGCAATCTCGCACGCGACGACATGCAGGCCAAAAGCCGCGCCTATGCGACCGAGCAGATCGCCATCCAGATGACCGAGTTCAAACGCCTGGGTGTGCTCGGCGAGTGGGACAGGCCCTACCGCACCATGGATTTCAAAAACGAAGCGGGCGAGATTCGCGCCTTCAAACGCGTGGTGGAACGCGGCTTTGTCTACCGGGGCTTGAAGCCGGTCTACTGGTGCTTTGACTGCGGCTCGTCCCTGGCCGAGTTCGAAATTGAATACGCCGACAAAAAATCGCAGACGCTGGATGTGGGATTCTTGTGCGCCGAGCCGGACAAACTGGCGACGGCATTTGGTTTGGGTTCGCTTGAGAAGGAAGCCTTCGCTGTCATCTGGACTACTACCGCCTGGACGATCCCCGCCAATCAGGCGCTGAACCTGAACCCCGAGCTCATCTACGCCTTGGTGGACACGCCGCGCGGCCTGTTGGTGTTGGCTGAATCGCTGGTGGAGAAGTGCCTGGTGCGCTATGAACTGACGGGCAGCGTCATCGCGACCGCGCTGGGCAAAAACCTGGACGGCATCCACTTCAAGCATCCCCTAAGCCATGTGGACAAGGGCTTTGACCGACTCTCGCCCGTGTACCTGGCCGACTACGCCACCGCAGACGACGGCACCGGCCTGGTTCACTCCTCGCCCGCCTATGGCGTGGAAGACTTCAACAGTTGCCTCGCGCACGGCATGGCCTATGACGACATCCTGAACCCGGTGCAGGGCAACGGCGCGTACGCGACGGATTTCCCGCTGTTCGGTGGCCAGCA
>JANOMD010000476.1:0-1552 GCA_031420135.1 Rhodoferax sp.
GGCATCACCAGCCACAGCACCAACCAGAAGGCGACGATTTCGTCCCACACGATGCAACCGGGGTCCAGCACCTGAAGATGCCGGGCGGTCACCGTACTGGCCCACCAGCCCAATGGAATGGTGGCCGCCAGGAGCAGCGCCCAGCCGAGATCGGACAGGCCATAACGTTGCATCACTAAAAATGCCACCCAGGCCCACAGCGTGCCGACCGTGCCGGCTGCAAACGGACTCAAGCCCGAGCCAAACCCGAGCGCGATGACGTGTGCGGGATGCGACAGCATGAAGCGCAATGTGGGGCGGGAAGGGCGTAAGGCAGGCACCGGTTGCGGTTCGGGCTGCCCAGACTGGCTTTCAATTGCGTTGTCGATTGGCATGGTCAGGGGTCGCATCAAATTCTACCCAATTTGGGTATATTCGACGCGCCGGGCAGTAAATTTTCAAGAAAAACAAGGCTTTAGGCCCTTAGCTCTCGTATTTTATAGATAATTGGCTATTTTAAATATAGCAATCCATTTCGCATGCAAATTCAAAAAATTCTGGTTCCGGTCGGCAGTGTGGCGCTGGTTGCCGCTGCCTATTACAAATACAGTTGGGCCGGTGTGGCGGTCGCAACCGGTGTGCTTGTGATGGGCGTGCTGTTGCATTTCACCCGCATGATGCAGGTCCTCAAACGCACCGCCAACCGACCCATCGGCTACGTTGCCAGTGCCGTGATGCTCAATGCCAAACTGCGCAGCGGCGTGACTTTGCTGCATGTCGTGGCCATGACCCGTGCGTTGGGCGAATTGAAGTCGGTCAAGGACCAGCAGCCCGAACTGTACCGCTGGACCGACAGCACCGATTCCCACGTCACCTGCGAATTCAAGGGCGGCAAGCTGGTGAAATGGATCCTGGTCCGGCCCGATCCGGCGCTGGTCGATGCGGCGGCGGGCGACGCCAACGCAGCGCCGTAAAATTGCCGCACGTATGGCCCCGAATATCAAGGAAACACTATGACAGCCCAGCCCCCTTCAATGTCCGACCGCGATGGCAAAATTTGGATGGACGGCCAGATGGTCGAATGGCGTGACGCCAAAATTCACGTTTTGACGCACACCCTGCACTACGGCTGCGGCGCGTTTGAAGGCGTGCGCGCCTACCACCTCGCCGACGGCAGCACCGGCATCTTCCGCCTGGAAGAACACACCGAGCGGCTGTTCAACAGCGCCAAAATTCTGCGCATGAGGATTCCCTTCACGCCGGCTGAGGTGATGCAGGCGCAGCTCGACGTGGTGCGCGTCAACCAGCTGCCCAGTTGCTACATTCGCCCACTGACCTGGATTGGCGATCAAAAACTCGGCGTCTCGCCCAAAGGCAACACCATCCACCTGATGGTCGCCGCCTGGCCGTGGGGCGCGTACCTTGGCGATGACGGCTTGAAGCGCGGCATCCGCGTCAAGACATCGAGCTTCACGCGCCACCACGTCAACATCACCATGATCCACGCCAAGGCCGTCAGCAACTACACCAATTCGATTTTGGCCAATATGGAAGCCACCGACGAAGGCTACGA
>JANOMD010000477.1:0-2015 GCA_031420135.1 Rhodoferax sp.
CAACGGGCGGGTAACAGGCAGCCAGGGGCCAACTCGCCCCGAAGGTCACGCACTGGCGTGGTTGCGACGGCCGGTTTTGAGCCCCATCCCCGCGCCAGCCCAATGAATACGCCACTTCACAGCGCGCCACGCACCAGCCTGGACGGCCTGCGGCGCCGTCGGAGTGTTGCGGCCAAGTGCTCACTACGGAGTTTCCCGGGAGAGCGGCTCTTCGCGTCAACGAGACAATTCGCTTACATGCTTCATCGATAAGCGCTGGCAGGTCCACAAAACCGGCCCGGCGGTTGCTTTGAGGCAAGGGGTTATCAATCAACCTTATTAGGAGTGTTCATGTTCAAGCAAACCAAGGTCAGCCAAGCTGTCGGTGTGGCGCTCAGTGGCGTCGTGGCGCTGGCCGCACTTCCGGCTTTCGCGCAAGACAGCCAGCGAATCGAGATCACAGGCTCATCCATCAAACGTGCCTTGTCTGATGCCGCGTTGCCTGTTCAGGTGATCACGCGCGAGGAAATCGCCCGAACGGGCGCAATCAGCACCGAACAACTGATCCAGACGATCTCTTCGTCTTCGACGCTCGGTGGCCTGACCGTGACGCAGGGTGCTGGCCTGTCGATCTATGGCCGCTCCGAGGTCTCGCTGCGCGGTCTCGGTAGCGAGCGCACCTTGGTTCTGGTCAACGGTCGCAGCATTTCGCCCCACGCTGCCGGCGGCGGCGCGGCGGTTGACGTCAATTCGATCCCTCTGGCCGCCATTGAACGCGTCGAAGTGCTGACCGACGGCGCCTCCAGCGTCTATGGCTCCGACGCCATGGGTGGCGTCATGAACTTCATCCTGACCAAGAATTTCCAGGGCATCCAGGGCGACGTGAGCTACGGCACGCCCACCCGCAGTGGCGGCGGCCAAAACAGCAAGGTCAGCATCGTGGGTGGTATTGGCGACGCCAAGGCCGACCGTTTCAATCTGACGATTTCGGCGATGCTGGAGAAGGAAAAGCAATTGCGGGCGCGTGACCGCAGTTTCGCGGAGACGGGCAACAACTTTCCCTACACCGTGGCGGGCGCAACGGGCCAGGGCAATATCGAAGGTGGTTTCAACGTCGGCACCGGCTCGGTGGCAACCAACAATTGGGTCGAAGGCACCCGCGTATCGGGCTTTGGCAACAGCCCCGGGGCAGCCTTCGGCAACCCGTTGGCCGCTCAGGACAAGTGCGCCGACATCAACATGTTCAAGAACCCGACGAAAACCAGCAAGGGGGCGCCGTTCTGTGCATTCGATAGCTCGCGCTTCGTCGATGGTTTGGTTCCCGAGCGTGAGTCAACCGCGCTGAGCGCCAACGGCACCTTCCGCCTGACCGACAAGGTCGAGTTGTTCGGCGACGCGCTGTATTCGAAGAATGTGAACATCCAGCGCATCCAGACCAGCCCGGTGCGCCGAAGCTTCCTCACGTCAGATGGAAAGTTCCAGGAGTTGGGTGTCGATCCCGCGTTGCTGATCTTTCCGGCCAACCCGAATTACCTGATTGCGACGACGTACCTGAACGGGTTGTTGGCCGATCCGGCGGTTTCGGCGGCCACGAAAACGCAAATTCAGGCCATCCTGGGCAAGCCGCTGGCGATCACTGCGCGCGTCACCGATTTCGGCCCGCGCACTTCGAAGGACACCTCGGAGCAGAGCCGATTCGTGCTTGGCGCGCGCGGCGCGGTTTTCGGTCAAGACTATGAGGTGGCCTACTCGACTAACCAAAGCAAGGTCGCCGGAACGGTGATCGACGGTTATTTCTCGCAGGTGGGCTTCGCAAAAATCGTACAGACCTCAAACGATTGGAACCCCTGGTCGCTACAGCAGACCGCTGCGTTCATCGCCAAGCTGCCGGACGCCAAGTACATCGGTCCGACGCTGAATGCCAAGGCAAAAGGCAGTTCACTCGACGGCGTGCTGCGCGGTGACGCCTTCGCGCTGCCGGCCGGCATGTCGCAGTACGCTGTCGGCGCGCAGTTTCACGATGCGGAGATCGTGAC
>JANOMD010000478.1:0-2226 GCA_031420135.1 Rhodoferax sp.
AGCCAACGAACTGCGCAGCCAGCAATGGTTTGGCCGCCAGGATCGCGATGGTTTTGCCTACCGCAGTTGGGTCAAGGGCAAGGGCATTCCGCACGACCAGTTTGATGGCCGCCCGGTGATTGGCATCTGCAACACCTTCAGTGAACTCACGCCTTGCAACAGCCACTTTCGCACGTTGGCAGAGCAAGTCAAGATTGGGGTTTACGAGGCTGGGGGGTTCCCGTTGGAATTCCCAGTGATGTCGCTGGGCGAAACACTGTTGCGTCCGACCGCCATGCTGTACCGCAACCTGGCCAGCATGGATGTCGAAGAAAGCATTCGTGGCAACCCGGTCGACGGCGTGGTGCTGCTGATGGGCTGCGACAAAACCACGCCTTCGCTGTTGATGGGCGCCTGCAGCGTCAACCTGCCGACGATTGGCGTCAGCGGCGGCCCGATGCTCAATGGCAAATGGCGCGGCCAGGAATTGGGCAGCGGCACCGGCTTGTGGAGCATGAGTGAGCAGGTGCGCGCGGGCACCCTGAAACTGGCCGACTTCTTTGAGGCCGAGAGCTGCATGCACCGCAGCCACGGCCACTGCATGACGATGGGTACTGCCAGCACCATGGCCAGCATGGTCGAGGCTTTGGGCATTGGCCTGCCCGGCAATGCGGCTTATCCCGCAGTGGATGGCCGGCGCAACGTATTGGCGCGCAACGCTGGGCGGCGCATTGTGGACATGGTTCACACCGATCAAACCATCGCCAAAATCCTGACTATGGAGGCTTTTGAGAATGCCATTCACACGCTGGCGGCGATTGGCGGCTCGACCAATGCGGTGATTCACCTGATTGCGATTGCAGGTCGGTTGGGCCTGAAGCTCACCATCGAAGACTTTGACCGGTTGGCCAGCGATTTGCCCTGCCTGGTCAACCTGCAGCCCTCGGGCGAGCATTTGATGGAAGACTTTTGCTACGCGGGCGGGCTGCCTGTGGTGATGAAGGAGATTGCGCACTTGCTGCATGGCGACATCGTGACGGCCAGCGGCAAGACGGTGAGCGAGAACAACGCCAACGCGCAAAATTACGATCCGCGCGTCATCAAGACATTTCAGGCCCCGTTCAAAGACAAAGCGGGTATCGCCGTGCTGCATGGCAACCTGGCCCCGCGCGGTGCAGTGATCAAACCCAGCGCGGCTACGTCTTCGTTGATGGTGCATAAGGGCCGCGCCGTGGTGTTCGAGAACATTGAAGATTTTCATGCCCGCATTGACGATGAGAGCCTGGATGTCGACGAGCATTGCGTGCTGGTGCTGAAAAACTGTGGCCCCAAGGGCTACCCCGGCATGGCCGAGGTGGGCAACATGCCGCTGCCGCCTAAAGTGCTGCGTAAAGGCATCACCGACATGGTACGCATCAGCGACGCGCGCATGAGCGGCACCGCCTACGGCACGGTGGTGCTGCATGCTGCGCCTGAAGCGGCTGCGGGTGGCCCGCTGGCCGTGGTGCAGAACGGCGACATGATCGAGTTGAACGTGCCCGAGCGAAAACTGCATTTGCACATCAGCGATGAAGAGTTGGCGCGCCGCTTGAGCTTATGGACAAAGCCCGCACCGCCGATGGCATCGGGTTACTGGAAGCTGTATGTGGACCACGTGCTGCAGGCCGACCAGGGCGCTGATCTCGACTTTTTGGTGGGGATGCGCGGCTCAGCGGTGCCGAGGGACAATCATTGAAGCGGCTTTCAACCGTGCCCGTGGCGCGCCTGGATGGCCTGGATCACCTGGATCGCTTGAAAAATCAATATCACGGGCGATATCAAATTAATCGCGTTCATGCCATTTTAGAGTGATTTTTGCCATTTTACCAATCAAATCCGCCTCTAGCTCTCGTATTATATAGATAGTTTGCTATATTTTAAGTAGCATCTGTTGGGCGTGCCGAACACCCGACTGGCACAAAAAATCCAGCAGCAAGGCAACCACCGCTTCAGGCTGTTCCTGCTGAACCCAATGCCCTGCCCCCTCGATCAAATGGCAACCTATCATCTGGGTACAGGCCGACGATTGCATGGCTTCAAACACACCCGGTTTCTGGTAAACACCCCAGTCACTTCGGCCGGCGATGAAGCACGCAGGCACATCAATCGTGCGGCCGGAAAAAAGTTTCAAATCTGCGCTCAACACGTCGCTGGTTGAACAGCGATACCAGTTCAACGCGCCCTGAAATCCGGTGCGGGCGAACGCGG
>JANOMD010000479.1:0-3656 GCA_031420135.1 Rhodoferax sp.
AGCAGCTCTTCCAGGACGACAGCATTGGCCATTACTTCGAGCGGTTGCGCCGCGATGACCCGGTGCATCACTACGCCAGTGACCGCTACGGCGACTACTGGTCGGTCACCAAATACAAGGACATCATGCAGGTGGACACCAACCACGGCATCTATTCGTCCGACTGGGCCAAGGGCGGCATTGTCATTTTTGACGAGCCTATGGAGCAGCGCCGCCCCAGCTTCATCGCCATGGACCAGCCCAAGCACGATGAGCAGCGCAAAAGCGTCAGCCCCATCGTGGCACCGGGCAACTTGGCCCTGATGGAGTCCACCATCCGCGCCAGAACCGCCAAGGTGCTGGACGATTTGCCGCGCAACGAAACCTTCAACTGGGTAGAGCGGGTGTCAACCGAGCTCACCACGCAGATGCTGGCCACACTGTTTGACTTTCCGTTTGAAGACCGCCATCTGCTCACCTACTGGTCCGACGTCACCACCTCTGCGGTCGGAGCAGGCCGCCTGATGCCGTCGCAGGAAGCGCGCCAGATTGAACTGGGCAAATGCCTGGACTACTTCACACGGCTGTGGAACGAACGCGTCAACGCCGAACCCAGAAATGACCTGATCTCGATGCTGGCCCACGCGCCAGCCACGCGCGACATGTCGGCGCATGAATTCATGGGAAACCTCAGTTTGCTGATCGTGGGTGGCAATGACACGACGCGCAATTCCATGACGGGCGGGCTGTTGGCGCTGCACCAAAACCCGGGCGAGTTCGCCAAGTTGCGCGCTTGCCCCCAGCTGCTGGAAAGCATGGTGCCGGAAATCATCCGCTGGCAAACGCCGCTGGCGCATATGCGGCGCACGGCGCTGGTCGATACCGAACTGGGCGGCAAGCAGATCAAGGCGGGCGACAAGGTGGTGATGTGGTACCTGTCAGGCAACCGCGATGAAGAGGCGATTGACAACCCCGACCAGTTCATCATTGACCGGGCGCGGCCACGCCAGCATTTGTCGTTTGGGTTTGGAATTCACCGCTGTGTCGGGAACCGGTTGGCGGAAATGCAGATCAAAATCCTGTGGGAAGAAATTCTCAAGCGCTTCGCCGATATAGAGGTGGTGGGCGCGCCGCAACGTGTGCTGTCAAACTTTGTGCGCGGCTATACGCACTTGATGGTGCGTTTGCCGGTGTGAAACTTTCAAGGGTGCAGGCGCTCGAACGAGGAAACAAGGCATTGCAACATGACCCATGTCAAATTGAACTCCAAACGAGACATGCTCACCACCACGGGCGCGCTGCTGCTCGGTGGCCTGATCCGCCCGACTTGGGCGCAAACCCGCCGCCACGCGACACCGGCACAGACCGAGGGCCCGTTTTACCCGGTCGCCGAGCCCAGGGATGCTGACTACGATTTGCTGAAAAACGGCACACTCGCCTACACCAGGGGCCAGTCGGCCTGGGTCGAAGGCGTGGTCACCGACCTGGAGGGCTTGCCTTTGAAGGGCGGCATGATTGAAATCTGGCAATGCGACGAAGCTGGGCATTACGATCATCCGGGCGACGGCGCCAGGATTGACCCGTCGTTTCAGGGCTTTGGGCGCGTCGTGCTGAATGCGCAGGGCGAGTTCCGGTTTCGCACCATCAAGCCCGCGCAATACACCGGCCGCACACCACACATCCACGCGAAGATCAAGCTGGGCAAACGCGAACTGTTGACCACGCAGCTTTATGTCGCCGAAGATCCCGGCAATGCGCGCGACGGCATTTGGCGGCGCTTGTCCAGCGAAGACCGCGCGGCGGTGACTGCGCCGTTCACGCCCGTGGCTGACGGTCTGCGGGCACGCTACGCGCTGGCGGTGCGGGCGTAGCGCCTGCACTTCTTGACCGTCCTGACCGGGACCGGTCTGCTGCGGGCGGTCACTCCAGACGAACGCGGACCTCTGTCAGAAAATTTTACATCTCGAACAGTGCGGCGTAGTCGGACTTATGCTGCTGGCAAAAATAACCAACAAAATCAAAGCTTTAGAAAATTGTCTCGGTTCCGGCATGAATCATGCGTCATTCGCGGTGAGGGCTGCGCGCTTGTGGTTATGGCAACAACAATCGTGTCTGACCTCCATTTACGCTATTGAAATTTACCTCTTTCCGTACCCGCCCAAAGTGAGTCATAAAAAGCGGAAAAGTTGAATTTCCCAACCTTGTTTTTAAATTCGGAGGTTCCATGAATCTGCACCCCTTGGTTAATTTGTGCACCTTGGTTAATTTACGCTCCTTGGTTGCGGCAAGCGCCGCATTGCTATTGGCCCCAGCGGCCTCGGCCACCTTTGTGACTTTCGAGTCGGCGGGTGCCACCCCTGCTGCGATCACACCGGAGCGCGACGCCTTTCGCGCAGCAGTCGGCGGCGGCACACTCGGCGGGGCCAACGGCTCTTTCGGTGGACTTCGCCGCGAGATCAACTGGGACGGCGTTCCCGATGCGCGATCTGATCCGAATCTATTGCCAGCCGACTTCTTCAACGTCAATTCGCCCCGCGGAGTCGTATTCAGCACGCCGGGAACGGGCTTCCTTGTCAGTGCCAACGCTGGCTTGGCCACGCCCATACTGTTCGGCTTCCCCGGCACCTTTCAGACTTTCAGCGAGCAGAAGCTGTTTACCGCAGTTAACAGCAACATCACGGATGTGCGTTTCTTTGTGCCCGGTACGTCGTTCGCGGCCACCACCAGCGCCTTCGGCGCGATCTTCTCCGACGTCGACGCTTTAGCCCAGACCAGGATCGAGTTCTTCGACGAGAACAATTTGCTGATTTTCTCGCGAGACGCTTTGGTCGCGGGCAACCGGGGGTTGAGCTTCCTGGGTGCGGTTGCCAATGCCGGCGAGCGGATCAGCCGGGTTCGACTTACCTCGGGCAGCAATACGATCGTGTCCAACGGTGTTCCCGGCAACCCGATTTTCGACCTCGTCGTGATGGACGATTTCCTCTATGCCGAACCCCAACAGTTCCGGGCCGTCCCCGAGCCATCGAGCTTGGCGCTGGTCGCCTTGGGACTGATGGGCTGCCTGGCCAGATACCGTCAGCGCCGACATGGCGCTGGCTCGAAAAGGCAGGCTACTTAAGGAAGCTCTGCACGCTTGCGCGGTGGCGTGTGGACAAGTCTCAGCCCTACGGTCGGTAGACTTGTCCCCAGGCCCACGGCTGCGCCGCGCCCGTACCCCCATCTTGTTTTCAAAAGTCTGCCAAAGAGAAAAAATCGTATACGATTCGTGCGCTTGAGTTTCCAAACACAGGTTTTGACTGTTTTACTGACGAAATATGCTTATAGCTCTCGAATTATATATATAGTTTGCTATTTATATAATAGCTATCAGAATTTTTAAGCTTTCCAGCTTGTGGAATTTTCAAGCAGACTTCGGCTTGAACGTCATGGCTTCAGCGGCACTCAGGGCTGACAGCACTTCGCCACCATGCGCGTGCCCCTGGCTGACGATGGAATCGAATTTCTTCCACTCCAGCATGCCCACGCGCGGCAACGGGGGGTTGAAGTAAAGGTCAGTGAGTTTTTTTGACTCAATCTGGCGCGACTTGCTGTACAAAATCGTGACATTCATCAGGTAGGACACCAGTGACGGAAACCGGAAGCGTCGCTTGGCGCGGGGGCGCAGCCGGTCGCGCAGC
>JANOMD010000480.1:0-2964 GCA_031420135.1 Rhodoferax sp.
CAACCCGCAAATGCTCAAGGAGGTGGACTGGCCCAGTGGCTCCCTGCCAGAAGGCGCGTTCAACGAGCTTAAATTGCTGGAGGGCCGTGTCGTGAAGTCCTCGTTTCAGCGCGGTGAACCTATCCTGGCCAGCAAACTGGCGCCGGTCGGCACGCATGGTGGCCTGTCAGCCGTCATCGCCGAAGGCAAACGCGCCATGACGGTGCGGGTCAATGATGTGGTGGGTGTGGCCGGCTTTGCATTGCCCGGCAACTACGTTGACGTGATGGTCAACACTTTGCAAGACAAAGACCAGAAGTCAGATGAAAACATCCAGATCAGCCGGACCGTGCTGGAACACGTGCTGGTGCTGGCCGTGGCGCAGGAAGCCAGCCGCGATGAAACCAAACCCAAGGTGGTGAACGCGGTCACGCTGGAGCTGACCCCCGGCGACACCGAAAAGCTGGACCTGGCCCGCAGCGTCGGCACCTTGTCGCTGGTGCTGCGCAACCAGGTCGATAAAACGCCGGTGGTGACTGCCGGCATCACCAAGAAGGAGCTGTTTGGTGAAAAAGTGGCAGCCGCACCGGCCCCCGCTGCGCTGGCGACGGTGGCAGTGGCGGCGAAACCGATGGTGAAAGTGGTGCGCGTGCCCAGTCCGGCACCCGTCGCGGTGGTGGCCGCTGCGCCACGCAACTGCGTCGAAGTGATCCAGAACAACGCTCGTGCGCAGCACTGTTTCTGAATTGTTGGCTGTCGAGTCCAAGCAGGTTTTACACGGAGCAAAAAATGAAGAAGAACAATGACATTTGCAATACCAAAAACCTGGCCTTGATAGGGGCACTGTTGTGGGCTGGTTCTGGGTTCGCACAGACAACTGCACAGGCACCTGCACAGCCGCCGACAGCCAAGGCGCCCTCTGCGGCTGCTCCAGCTGCCGTCGCCGCGAAGGCACCGAATCGCCCGGCACCACAGGCAAGCCAGGCACCCGCAGCGCTGCCGGGCCTGTCTGCTGCGTCGCTGAAACCCTGTACCTCCGTCACCGTCGATGCGTCAACGGAAATCGTGCTGGGCAAATCCACCGTGGTGAAGCTTGCCAACCCGGCGGTTCGCATGGTGGTCGGCGGCCAGGCGTCAGGTCGGGCGGGCCGGCCGGCCGAGGTGGCGGGAGACAAAACTGCCGCCGGCGGCCAGCAGCAGGCTTTGAACGCGGGTGCGCAGTCCGACGGTGTCGCCGATGTGGACCTGATTTTGCTCAGCCCGACCGAACTCTTTTTCATCGGCAAACGCGCGGGTTCGATGAATGTGGTGCTGCAAAGCGCCGACGGTGGCTGTGTGGTCAAAGACATCGTCGTGACCATCGACCCGGCAACATTGCAAGGCAAACTCAGGGAGATCTTCCCCGAAGAAGCCAACGTACGGGTCAGGGGCGCTGAAAACGCCATCATCCTGACCGGCACCGTTGCCGACAGCGTCAAAGCGGACCAGGTCATGGTGCTGGCCGCCTCGTATGGCGATGGCAAAAAAGTCGTCAACATGATGCGCGTCGCCTCGGCGCAGCAGGTCATGCTCGAAGTGGTGGTTGCCGAAGTCAGCAAAAGCCTGCTCGACAAACTGGGCGGCGCTGTCAACCTCACCCGAACGGGGGGTGCCTCCTCCACCTTCTCGCTGATATCGAACTTCCTGAGCGGCGGCGGCGGCCTGGTGCAGGCACTGAGAGTGGGCACCGGTTCGCTGGGGCTTGATGGCCAGAAGGACGACGGCCTGGTGCGTTTGCTGGCCGAACCCAACCTGATGGCCATCAGCGGCCAGCGCGCCAGCTTCCTGTCAGGCGGCAAGATCTTCATCCCGGTGTCCTCCAGCAATAACCTTGGCGTTCCGACCATCACGCTGGAAGAAAAAGAGTTCGGCGTCGGCGTGAAGTTCACCCCGACGGTGCTGGGCGGCAGCCGCATCAATTTGAAGGTGATCACCGAAGTCTCCGAGCTGTCGCAGACCGGCTCGCCGTTCACCACCCTCAACGGCGCGGTGTCGGTGCTGCCCTCGTTCACGGTGCGCCGGGCCGATACAACGGTCGAGCTCAACGACGGGCAAAGCTTCGTCATTGCCGGGCTGATCAGAAATGGCGTCAACGAGACCATCAAACGCGTGCCTGGTCTGGGTGAGATACCGGTTCTGGGTGCCCTGTTTCGCAGCTCCGAGTTTCAGACCGGGCAAACCGAGCTGCTGTTTGTGGTCACCCCGAGACTGGTCAAACCGCTGGCGCTGGTGCCCCGCTTGCCGACCGACAACCATGTGCTGCCGACCCGATCGGAAATCTATCTGGACGGTCGCCTGGAAGGAAAACCTGCTGCCCAGCCTGCCCCTGCCGGCAACTAAAGCAAAGCTAAACAGTAAAGCCAAAAGGAAAGATCATGCTCAAACCAGCAATCACCCTTCCCGCGACCCTGCGCCTTTGTCTATGCCTGGGTGCGGGCCTGTTGTCAGGCTGCGCCACCACCGTGACGCCTGAGTACGACCTGAAGTTTGGCAACGCCCTGCGCGAAGCCAGACGAAGCATGATCATCAACCCCGATGCCGGCAAAAACCCCGACATGGCACTGGGCCTTCATGGCGGCGCGGCGAAAGAATCAGTTGTTCGTTACCAGGACAGCTTCAAGAAGCCGCCTCCGGTGACCAATGTCATCAACATTGGCGGCAGCATTGGTGGGGGCGGGGGTGGCCAGAACTAAGCGGCCACCACACGAACAGGTTTTACACAGAGGCGCATTTTGCTGAACCACGATGACCCACTATTCACACCAACGCAAGCGGCAAAAAGGCGCGGTCATCATCTTGACCGCTCTGTCACTGCTATTTCTGCTGGGTTTCATGGGCATCGCCATGGACTTCGGCCGCCTGTTTGTGGTGAAAACCGAACTGCAGACCGCGTCGGACAGTTGTGCGCTGGCGGCGGCGCAGGAGCTTGACCTGGGCAGCGGCGCA